>JAHEHW010000050.1 GCA_024639745.1 Salaquimonas sp.
TACCTTTTGCGGACTGTTTAGCCGTTAATGTTAACGGCATACTCCGCGACCGGCTCGAGATTGCTTTGATGGGTCACCGTTTAGTTAAGCAGAATCTGTTTATTTACAATTCTAACAAGATCAATTTGAAGATTCACGGAAACGTTGGTGATATTGTCATTCTTTCGAATTCAACGTGACAAAGCCTGGATTCGCGGCGCTGTCGATCAAACCGTCGCGGAATTTTTTTCCGCCGAAATCTGGTCGAGACACTGTATCGCGTGCCAGACGAGAGGGTCTGATCGATGAAGAGCGCCGGCTCAACGTTTTCCAGCCGGATCGTTCACCGTACCCACCCTCACGCGGCTGCTTTCATCACGCGTTCCACTGTTTTTCGGGTTCATCAGCTATCCGCTATATCTGATCCATCGGAATATAATCACAGGCGGCAGTATCGAGCTGTACAAGTTCAACGACAACCTGCTGGAGCTTGCCTATCCGATCATCCCGATGGCTGCGTAATCTGCCTTGCTTACGCCATTACCCAGGTTGAGCCAATGGTGCGTGTTTTGATGAAGAAGCGATTTGCGGAGATGGGCATCGACAAATATCTGGCGCCTGCAAACTGAAAATCAGGCAGTCAAATTTTGTCGTTAGCCGGTCAACCCCAGAACGTCACGAGCCTGGCGCTATTTGACAAATACCAGCTCGGCAACATTGCCATGGTTGTATACCCAGGCTTCGCGACCCTTCTTGAAGATACGCCTGTCCGGTGGGCATGAGCCGAGATCGAGGTCGGCCGCATCCATGTAAATGCTGTCGATCATCTCGGCATATTCGCGTGCCAGTTCGTGATCGGATTTTCTAGGTTCGAAAGCCAGAAACTCGGCTTCTTCAATGTCCGGCAAGGCTATCTCCATGTCCGCATCAAATTTCATGGTCAACGTACTCCGCACGAATCGTCTCAGTGTTTATCCGCATCATCCGGCTGAAGTGTAAGCGATCGGTTAATGGCCCCTTATGAAGCGTTGCGGCAGCAAGCCTCCGATAAAGATTCAGTGCGGGGCTTTTTTAGTCGGGCTGAGCAGACTATTTAGAGACCATTCGGCCCGTCTTAACGGTATTGGCCTCTGAGGATCGTTCTCCCGTGTTTCATTCCTTCTTCCCGCATCCCAAACTCTTCCTTCTTTCCTTCGTCGCATGGTCGCTCTTCGCGGTTCTGCTTTGGTATTTCGTGATGATCGATCTCGGGCCGAGCCTCAGCCTTGGCGGTTTGTTCGGAGTCAATTTCCCAGAAGCGCCGGGGACTGATGCCACGGAGGCTGTCCAGGCGACCTATCAATCGGCGACGGATTTCGCTCAGAACTTCTGGTTCTACCAGTACTTCGTCATTTTCATCGCCCTGTTTTGCGGCTTCTGGATGAAGTTTTCCCCGCATCCCTGGCAGCGTTGGTCGGTCTTGGGATCTGCTCTGATCTTTTTCGTCAACTGGTTCCTGGTGCAACTCGACGTGATGATCAACGAGTGGTTCGGAACCTTCTACGACATGATCCAAAACGCGCTCGGCAGTCCGAATACGGTCTCGGAAGGAGAAATCTACGGCAACATCGCCACCTTCCTGCAGATAGCGCTCGTCTACGTCTTTGTCGCAACGCTGTTCCGTTTCTTCGTCAGCCACTTCATCTTCCGCTGGCGAACCGCGATGAACAATTACTACATGTCGATGTGGCCGAAGGTCCGGCATATCGAAGGCGCATCCCAGCGTGTTCAGGAAGATACGATGCGTTTTGCGCAGATCACGGAAGGTCTCGGGGTAAACCTGCTCGATTCCGTGATGACTCTGATTGCCTTTTTGCCCCTGCTGTGGGCGCTTTCGGCCAATGTCACAGTGCTGCCACTTGTTGGCGAAGTTCCTCAAGGCCTCGTCTTCGTCGCCATTCTCTGGTCTATAATCGGAACAGCGCTTGTAGCCATTGTCGGCATCCGGCTGCCCGGCCTGGAGTTTCGCAATCAGCGGGTGGAGGCCGCCTATCGCAAGGAATTGGTTTATGGCGAGGACAATAGTGATCGGGCGCAGCCTCCGACCGTTCGCGAACTGTTCGAGAACGTGCGCAAGAACTATTTCCGACTCTATTTCAATTATCTCTATTTCAATGTCGCACGGATCTTTTACCTGCAAATCGGTAACCTCGTTCCCTATATCGCGCTCGCTCCGACCATCGCCAGCGGCGCCATTACGCTTGGTGCGATGCAGCAGATCATCCGCGCATTCAGCAGGGTGGAAAATTCGTTCCAGTATCTCGTGAACTCATGGACGACGATCGTGGAGCTGATGTCGGTGTACAAGCGCCTGCAATCCTTCGAGGCGGCAATCCGCGAGCAGGATCTGCCGGATATCGATAAAGAATGGCTGTCCCGCGAAGGCTTGCAAATGCAGGAGAGCGAGATTAAATCACCGCTATGAGCGACAAAAGGTAGGTAAACTGAATGCTGGAGCCAGTTTCAAAAGAAGCGAAGGTACGGTACCTTGATTCCGAATACCAGGTGCTTTCTACCGGTTCTCATGTCGTATGCGCGGTAACCGGGCAAACGATTCCCCTCGACGAATTGAAATATTGGTCGGTCGAGAGGCAGGAGCCCTATGTCGATGTCGAAGCCTCACTCAAACGCGAGCTTGAGCTGAACGAAGGGGTCCATTAGCCGGCTCTCTGCTTTTCCTGCATTCTGGCGTCAAAACGCGCGATGGTCTGATCAATCAGCCAGTCCGGCGTATGATCGTCCTCGAATTCGATCGATACGCCGACGACCATGGAAGCCTCGGCCAGCTTTTGCTGGTTTTTTCCCAGACCCAACAGCCGAACATAATCCTTTGCGGTTGTCACCAACTGCGCTTCCAGCAGCCTTGCGCGATCGAGCAGTTCCGTCACATCTTCTTCGTTGAAATAGTGGTGATCGCCAAAGGCGTATAGATGAGCGAGGTCCGCTCCCGCATCGCGGAGACTGCGGAAGAATTTTTCCGGGTCGGCGATCCCGGCAAAGGGTATGACCCAGCGATCACGCCATTTCTCCGGTTCGTGCAAGGCAAGCTTGGCAAGGTGGAGCGGTTTCGCGCTCATCGCGGCCCTCCGGATGACGCGGTCGCCGCCCGGGTCTTTTCCTATCACCAATACGGCGTTTGCGAGGATCAACTGATCGCGCAAGCTCACACGCAATGGCCCGGCAGGCATCGGAAAACCGTTACCGATCCCTCGCCGGGAATCGACGACGACCAGATTGAAATCCTTGCGCAGACAAGGGTTTTGAAACCCGTCATCCATTATGATGAAATCGGCACCATTTTCGACCAGTAGATTGGCACCGGTGAGCCGGTCACTAGACACAACGGTCAAGGCTTCCCTGGCAAGAAGCAAGGGTTCATCACCGACATCTGCGGCATTGTGCTGACGGATATTGACGACCACCGGCCCGGAGATCTTGCCGCCATAGCCACGGGAAAGGAATCCTGGTTTCAAACCACGTTCCATCGCCCTTTTGGCAAGCGCCAGGCCGGTCGGCGTTTTGCCGCCGCCACCGGCAACGAAATTGCCGACACACAGGACCGGAACGGCGACGGCACCTGCAGGAGCGGCATGCATTCGCCTTGCCGCCGCCCTGCTGTACAGCCATGAGAATGGAGCAAGGCACCAGGAAACGATGCCCGATTCCTCGAACCACCAGCCGGGTATTTCATTAACCGCCATTCTGCATTTCCTCGAGCCGCCGCTTCACTGTCAGCGGGAACACATAGGAATCGAGCACGGAAATCGTTTTTTCCAAGGCGCCGGCCATATCGGTTACGGTATCGCGAGCATCCTCGATCATCCGTTCACGTTCTTCCCGGTTTGCCAACAGATAGGCGAGATTGGCAGCCAGCATATCAGGACCATCGACCAGTCGTACCGCCTTCTTGTTCAAGAGCGCGCGATAAGAATCGCGGAAATTGCTGATATTCTTACCCGAAAGAATTGCCGTGCCAACAATCGCCGGCTCGAGCGGATTTTGGCCACCGGTAGCCGAAAGACTTCTACCCATGAAGACGATTGGCGCCATGCGCAGATAAAGGCCCATCTCACCGATGGTGTCGCCAAGATAAACGGCGGTTGCATCGCGGATAACTTCCTTGCGGGTGCGGCGCGCGACGTTCAGTCCGGCGCCATGAACTAGTCCGGCAACTTCATTCCCCCGTTCAGGATGGCGCGGCACGAGAATCGTTAGCAGTCCGGGGAACTGCTTCTCCAGCCGCTTGTGGATATCAATGATAATCTCTTCTTCGCCCTTATGCGTGCTCGCGGCAATCCAGGCCGGACGATTACCCATCATCTGGCGCATCCGCTTCAGGTCTTCCGAGCGGTAGGGCAGATCCTTCGTGTCGACCTTCAAGTTTCCGGAAACGGTTACTGGCATCGCGCCCAGTTCCCGGTAACGCTTGGCATCCAGTTCCGACTGCGCCACCACATGGGAAAATTTGTTGCAAAGCGTTTTTGCAACCGGGCTGGCGCCCACCCAGCGCGCGAAGGATTTGTCGGACATGCGCGCATTGACAAGCACCTGCGGGATGCGCCGGGCGCACAATTCCTCAATCGTCGTCGGCCAGATTTCCGATTCGGTGAAGACCGCGAGGTCGGGTTTCCAGTGATCCAGGAACCGCTGCACCGCAGGCTGAAGATCGAGTGGGACATATTGATGAAAGGTCGCGGGAGGCAGCCGGCGGCGTACGACTTCCGCCGAGGTAACGGTTCCAGTCGTCATGATCGTGTTGACCCCGAGCGAATGAACTCTTTCGATCAAGGAGAGGATCGCCATGGCTTCGCCCACACTTGCAGCGTGAAACCAGACGATAGGCCCGCTCGGTCGGTCAGCGCTCGGATAACCGTATCGTTCGTAGCGCCGCTGGCGATCTTCTTTGCCGCGTTTGGCGCGAAACGCGAGAAACGGGCCCATAAAGGGATAGGCTATCCTGCCTAAACGGCGATAGCTATCGAGCACAAGTCTTGTGTACCAGCCAGACATCAAGAGCCCATTCAAAGCGCTATCAGGCGGGTGGCGGAGCGCCACCGGCCTTCAGCATTTCATCGCGCGTTTCAGGAACGCCAGTGAGTTCATACGCCCGTTCCGTAATCCGGTCCATTTCCGATTTCAGCGCGACGCGTTTTTCTTCCAGACCTTCCTCGTCCAGCGCCCGGTCCACCCAGATGAGCTCACCAACGACGAGCGCCGACCGGCCAAAGGGCAAATTGATCGTGGTGCGATCCCAGCTCTTTGGCAAAACCCATCGTTTCGAGGAAGCGACGGCCAGCGGTACGATCGGCCGGCCTGTTTTCTGGGCGAGCGCGACAATTCCCAGTCCAGGTTCCCGCGCAAGCCCTTTCGGAATATCGGCTGTCTGCATGACATTCTCACCTCGTTCCAGCGCGGCCTTCATATCCAGGAAGCCCTTCAGCGCACCTTTTCTGATCGTGTGCTTGGCGTTACGACCGCCGGACGCGCGTATTGTCTTCGCCCCAAACGCCTCAGCGACCCGTGCTGTAATTTCTCCATCGAGGCTGCGAGAAATCATGACCGAGCCCGTCAGCCCGATTGGAATAGCGGGCAGAAGAACGTGCTGTCCATGCCAGACCGCAGCGATCACCGGCAGGTTGGGCTTGACCACATCCATTACGTCGAGCGGTTCGACCGTCCATTTGTTCGTGCGGTAAACGAGCTTGAGGTACCAGACCGCGATTTTCGCAACGATGGCAGCAAAGACCGGGCTTTCGGACAAGAATCGGCCAGGACGGCGCAGCCATTGCGAGGTGCGCTGCCGGATCGGTCTGGAAGCCGGAGGGCGGTGGGTCTTTTTCTCGGGTTTCATTGAACTGAGGAAAAGGCATCAGCCGTAAATGCCATCTCCGTCCGGATCGAGGACCCGATGGAGATGGACGATGAAATACCGCATATGGGCATTGTCGACCGTCTGCTGGGCCTTTGATTTCCATGCCGCGTGGGCGGTGGCATAGTTCGGGTAAAGTCCGACGATATCGACTTCGGAAAGATCGCGGAATTTAACCCCACGAATGTCTTCGAGCTCGCCGCCAAATACGAGGTGCAAGAGTTGCCCATCTTTCTCGACCGGCTTGGCGTCCCTGCCTTCGCTCATTGGTGCCTCCTGTCTGGATAAAAACTTTGGTCACCCCACCCGGGACCTTTAAGGCACTAATGAAGAAAGCCGCCGGCTTTCGCAAGGCTTATCAAGCGCGAATGCGCCGCTTCACCAGTCGCAAGCAATGGCCCGGACAGGGTCCTCTGCTGATTATAGAGGCGCGGCTCGCCTTCAAGATCGGTCAGGCATCCGCCGGCTTCACGCAGAATTATCTCGGCTGCCGCGAGGTCCCAGTCATGCGCGCCCGCCCTCGCGAAGGCAGCGTCGACCTGGCCGGAAGCAACCATCGCTATCCGGTAGGCAAGGGAAGGAATAAACGGGATGACGGTTAGACTGCCCGCATATTGCGTCTCGATCAGTCGATTTAGTCTCTTCGAAGCGGTCACACTTTCGAGACGGCCTCGTGTCAGGCGCTGCACCGGATTGCCGTTCCGCGTGCTGCCAAGCGATTGCGCAGCCGTGTAGCGGGTTGCCAGAGCCGGGCATTCGAGGACGCCTGCTATCGGCCTGTTCTTCTCCACGATCCCGATCGAAATGCACCATTCCGTGCGGCCTTCGAGAAAGCCGCGCGTGCCGTCAATTGGGTCGACTACGAACACCTTATCGCGTTCCAGCCGCTCCGGGCTGTCCTCGGTTTCTTCTGAAAGCCAGCCATAGTCCGGCCGGGCTGCCGACAGTTTTTGCTTCAAAAAGGCATCAACGGCAAAATCGGCCTCTGAAACAGGGGAATGTCCGGATTTTTGCCAGACCTTGTTATCGGATTGGTAATATCGAAGCGCGATCTCTCCCGCCGCAACTGCAGCTTCCTCAATAAGCTGGAGATCCTGTTCGAGAGCCGACACGATCAATTGCCGCCTATGGTCATTCCGTCGATCAAGAGACTTGGCGAATTGACCGATCCCCGAGATTCGAGATCGCGCAGGGGATGCATCGCCTTAAACATCTCGATCAGGTTGCCGGCGATCGTGATTTCGGACACCGGATATGTAATCTCCCCTCCCTCGATCCAGAAACCGCTTGCGCCTTTCGAATAATCGCCTGTCACCATGTTCACGCCGTGACCAATGGTTTCGGTTATATAAAGACCGGTTCCAATTTCCCGGGCCATCTCTTCAATCGAGCGCTCGCCGGGATCGAGCCAGGCATTGGTCGAGGATGGAGATGTGCCAGCGCCACTCCGCGCCGCGCGTGCATTTGTTTCAAGCGAAAGCTCGCGCGCCGTGGCCGAATCGAGAAGCCAGGTCTTGAGAGCTCCCTCTTCGATTATGACGAGCGGCGCTACGCCAAGTCCCTCGCCGTCAAAAGGTCGCGAACCGAGCCCGCGATCAAGCAGCGGATTGTCGTGTACCGTGATCGATTTCGCGGCCACCTGATCGCCCAGCTTTTCGCGCCAAAAACTCGTCTTGCGCGCAACGGCCGCTGCGTTGGCGGCCCCCAGCATGGTGCCAAGCATGCCGCCTGCGACGCGTCGGTCGATAATAACCGGGTATTTTCCGGTCTTCACCTTTTTTGGATTGGAGCGGCGTACCGCACGCTGACCGGCTTCCTTGCCGATTACATCCGCAGGCCGCAAATCCTCGAAATAGACAGCACTCGTAAAATCGTAATCGCGCTCCATGCTTTCGCCCTCACCCGAAAGCATGCTAGCCGAGATCATGAACCGTGAACGTGCGAAATTGCCCGAGAAACCATCGGAGGTCGCCAGCACGAAACCACTCTTCCCGAAAGCCGCGGAAGCCCCCATGGACTTGGCGACGCCGGGCACGGCAGTCCCGGCATTTTCGGCCTCGAGCGCCTTCGCTTGAAGGATTTCGGTTTCAGGGACCGTCTCATCCAGCGTTTCGATACCCGGAATATCGGAGGCCAGACGATCCGGGTCCGGAAGCCCTGCCCACGGATCTTCCGGCGAGACCTTTGCCATTGAGACCGCCCGTTCGGCCAGAACCTCGAAATCCGAAGGCTGATTGGCCGAAACCGAAGCAACGCGTTTGCCAATGAAGACGCGCAAAGAAAAATCGTCGCTTTCCGAGCGGCCGGTGTTTTCGACCTTGCCTTCGCGCACCGAAACCGATTGTGAGTCGCTTGTGGCAACCGTCACATCGCATTGGTCGGCACCCGCTTTTTTCGCGGCGGCCACGAGTTTACGCGCGTTTTCTTCCAATCTTTCGAGATCGATCATGGTCTGATGTCTTCTTGTGCTGGCTGGTCAGGGCTTGTCGGTAACATCGGTTCAGGGTTTAGGAAAGCATGACGGCGATGTCACCAATTATATGGGCTTGGCGGTCATTGATTCCAACCGTGCAAACATATTCGCGTTAAG
>JAHEHW010000392.1 GCA_024639745.1 Salaquimonas sp.
ATTCTGGCAAATGCGCCCGCATCGGAGGAAGGCTTTTTCCTCGTCCCGAAAGTGGTCGAATAGGAGGCCTAAGAAGGAGTTGTCCGATGCGCTCAGGCGGCACATTTGCGAAAGCTGTGTTGTCGGCGGCCATTCTGATGGCCGGACCGGCTATTGGGCTTGCGCAGGAACTGCCGCAATATCTTGCAAGCGGCAAGACCTTTTCCAGTGATTGGCGGGCCTGCGTAGGCTTCGTTGATGGCAATGCGCCGGTCTGCAGCTACACGCTCTACCGCAGCGGAAACTACGGCTACGAGTTCAGCTGTATTTTCGTGGACTTCAAGCCGGTGATCGATGCATCCGGGACCGGGGAGGTCTGGGGCCATATCGCGACGGCAAATTGCGGCGATGATTCCGGGGTCAGCCGACCCGATGTCTTTATTCTCAGTTTTTACGAAAACCAGATCACCGTGACCTCGCAGAATGACTATCTGTATGACTTGCTGCGCCAGCGCGAAGATGTTGATGGTCAAAACTGTTGCTCCGTTAACATGCAATTCGAAATGTGTCGACTGGATTGAGGGGAAATCGGATGGTCGTCATTCTCCCCGAGACCCCGCTTCAGGACGAGGTTCGAGAGATGATCGTGGAGCTGAATGCCGAAATGGCGCCGCTGACGCCGCCGGAATTCCAGTTTCAGATGACTGCGGAACAAATCGCGGAATCGGCCACAACACTGTTCGTCGCCCGTGATGAAAACGGTGAGGCGGTCGCCATGGGTGCCTTGAAGGAACATGGAAGCAACCTTGGTGAAGTGAAGCGCATGTACACCCGCGCCGTTGTGCGCGGTAAAGGGGTAGGGCGCCTGCTGCTCGATCGGATCGAGGGGCTTGCCCTTGAAAAAGGGATCAACCGGCTGGTGCTGGAAACCGGCGAAGCGCCGGCTTTCGAGCCAGCCTGCAAATTGTATGAATTGAACGGTTTTACCCGTTGCGGGGCCGTCCTCGACTATCCGGACTCCGGATGGTCGCGGTTCTATGAAAAGAAGTATTGATAAATGACCGATCTTACCGAACTGACAATTGCCCAGGCTCGCGAGAAGCTTAAAGCGGGCGAGATCAAATCGACCGAATTGACCGAGGCCTATCTCGCCGCCATCGAAACGGCGAATGCAGAGCTTAATGCCTATGTGAAAGTGACTTCGGACAAGGCGCTCGATATGGCGAAAGCATCCGATGAACGGCTTGCTAAAGGCGAGGGCGGCGCGCTTGAGGGAATCCCGCTCGGTATCAAGGACCTGTTCGGGACGAAGGGCGTTCACACCCAGGCGTGCTCTCACATTCTGAACGTCTTCGAGCCACCATATGAGTCGACAGTCACCCAGAATCTCTGGAACGACGGCGCCGTCATGCTCGGGAAGCTTAACATGGACGAGTTCGCGATGGGTTCCTCCAACGAGACGTCCTATTACGGCCCGGTGAAGAACCCATGGCGCTCGCGCGCCTCGAATGCCGATCTGGTACCCGGCGGTTCTTCCGGCGGATCCGCCTCTGCCGTATCAGCACGGCTGTGTGCTGGCGCGACGGCCACCGATACAGGCGGTTCCATTCGCCAGCCGGCAGCGTTTACCGGTACCGTTGGTATCAAGCCGACCTATGGCCGCTGCTCGCGCTGGGGCATCGTCGCCTTTGCGTCCTCACTGGATCAGGCCGGCCCGATAGCCCGCGACGTTCGCGATGCCGCCATCATGCTTAAATCAATGGCGAGTGTGGATGACAAGGATACGACCTCGGTCGACCTGCCGGTACCGGATTACGAAGCCGCGATCGGCGGCTCCGTCAAGGGCATGAAGATCGGCATTCCGAAGGAATACCGCGTCGACAACATGCCCGAAGAAATCGAGAAACTCTGGCAGCAGGGCATCGACTGGTATCGCGACGCCGGTGCGGAAATCGTCGATATTTCGCTGCCACACACCAAATACGCGCTGCCGGCCTATTACATCGTGGCCCCGGCGGAAGCCTCGTCCAACCTTGCTCGCTATGATGGCGTACGTTACGGGCTTCGCGAACACGGCAAGGACATCACAGGGATGTACGAGAACACGCGTGCCTCCGGCTTCGGTGAAGAGGTAAAGCGGCGCGTGATGATTGGCACATATGTGCTGTCAGCCGGTTATTATGACGCCTATTATCTGCGTGCCCAGAAGGTACGCACGCTGATCAAACGCGATTTCGAAAACGTCTTTGCGCAAGGCGTCGATGCTATCCTGACCCCGGCAACGCCTTCGCCCGCATTCGAAATCGGCGACAAGGAACTGGCTGCCGATCCGGTCAAGATGTACCTGAACGACATCTTCACGGTCACGGTCAACATGGCCGGACTTCCGGGCATCGCCGTTCCCGCTGGCTTGGACAATTCAGGCCTCCCGCTGGGGCTGCAATTGATCGGCAAGCCCTTCGACGAGGAAACCCTGTTCAAAACGGCCCACGTTATCGAACAGGCCGCAGGCAAATTCTCGCCGGAGAAGTGTTGGTAAAACGGCCGCCAATCAAAACACCTGTTCATACGGCCCGATACGCCAGCTTCTGAGAAACAGATCTCGGCAATGATGCGCGAGTTGAAACGAAAGCT
>JAHEHW010000051.1 GCA_024639745.1 Salaquimonas sp.
AGGCTCCAATATAAAAGAATACGCCAGACCGACCTGGGAACTCGAGCGAGTTTGCTTTCAAAATAAAATCTGACAAGAGTTTCCACCATCTTCATCACCATTGATCCGAGTTATCAACTTTCGGAACCAGTGAACAAACCCGGATCGATTGCCGAGATATGACAGTTGCGACCCTCAACGCGCCCGGCCCCCGTGACTGGACGCTCTTGTTCTTCCTCAGCTTCGTCTGGGGAGGGGCGTTCTTGTCCATGGCCATGGCGCTAGAGCAATACGGCCCCTTCACGGTCGCCGCGGGCCGCATTGGCATCGGAGCTTTGGCGCTTCTGGCGGTAGTGGCCGTCACGCGCCCCGGCGATCTGGCGATCCGTGACCCGAAGATTCTAGGCTCCATCCTGCTCCTGGGCATTCTGAATTTCGCGTTACCCTTCAGTCTGCTTGCCTGGGGGCTTCAGCGGGTACCTTCGGGCTTTGCTGGGGTGGCGATGGGCTCTTCCCCGATATTCGTGCTGCTCCTGGCGTATCTCTTCGTTCCGGACGAGCAAATTGGTCCGCGCCGAATCGCTGGCGTCATCCTTGGGTTTGCGGGGCTCCTGGTTCTGATCCTGCCGGGGGCCTCGGCGGAACTCGATGGGGGCGGGACTGTCGCTGCAAGGATCGCCTGCGTGGCGGCAGCGCTCTGCTATTCGGTCGGCGCCATTCTCATTCGCCGCGCGCCACCGGTCCCGCCCATGGTGTTCACCGCGGGAATGTTGACAGCAGGGACACTTGTACTGACGCCGCTCGCCCTCCTGGTGGAGGGACTGCCGGAGATCACCAGCGCGCGGGCGACCTGGGCGATGTTATACGCCGGTATATTACCCACCGGCCTGGCCTTCCTTCTGCGGGTCATGCTGATCCGATCTGCAGGACCCATCTTCATGAGCCTCGTGGCATATATCGTACCGCTATGGGCAGTTCTTCTGGGCATCATTCTACTGGACGAAACCCTTATGCCCAGCACCTACATAGGTGCGATGATTATCCTGTCGGGCGTTGGCCTGACACAGCTGAGATTCCTCTGGCCGCGCTAGGGCGGCGATTGAAAAATTTCTACCGCGGCGCACAGTTGTGAGATCGATTGCATTCTATACCTGGCATACGGATAGCCCAGATCAGCAGCGCTGCTGCACCAGCCATATTCAAAACGAAACGGATGGGAGTGTTTTCCATCAAGTTCCTGTTTTCATAGTTTTCGTCTTGAGTGCCTGTGGCGCCCTAGAATGAATATGGACCTTCGGCAGGATCGAGTGGCATCGCAGCCCAAAGCCCTTCAGTGCCAGTATCAAGCACAACACATCCTGTGGGCCCCTTCATGAAGCCGATCGGAGCATCCTCACGAAGATCAAGCGCAAATGCACTGCAAATCGCAGGCGCTGTCGATACGGGGTGCCGGCCGATAAGGCTATGGTAGATGCCATGAACATGACCCGCCACGACGCGTATTTGCTTCATGCACGGCGACAAACGCGTGCTCAGATCTTCTGGATTTTCAAGCCCGATTGCATCCATGAAATGGATGCCGGTTCGAATTGGCGGATGGTGCAAGGCGACGATGACGGAACGTGCGTCGGATGTTTCCAGTGCTTCGCTGAGGAAGTTGAGGCTCTCGAGTCGAAGCCGCCCGGCGCCATGACCTTCGATGAGAGTATCGAGTCCTATGATGCGCGTGTCTCCGAAATCGACAGCCCAGTCGATGAACCCTTTATCCGGCATTCCCTTCAGATCCTGGAAAGCCATACGCAATTCTTCGCGGCGATCATGATTGCCGGGTATGACCAGAAGCGGCAGGCCCAGCCGTTCCAGCTCTTTTCGAGCAAATGCGTAACTTTCCGTGCTCCCATCGTCGCTAACATCACCGGTGATAAGTACCGCATCAACTGGTGCGATGGCATCAATGCGCTCGCATAGGCGGTCGATGGCCGCACGCAGCAGGGCCGGGGTGTCCAGAACGGACGAAGCATGCGTGCCAGGCGGTACAATGTGAATGTCCGACAGTTGAAGAATTCGTGCCATTTCCTACTTGATCCCGGCTCTCAGGAAAGCCTGCACGAACTGGCGCTGGAATACCAGGAATGCAATCAGAAGCGGTGCGATTGACATCATCGTAGCAGCTGAAATTACGGAAATGTCGACGCCATTCTCGGGCGCTCCGAAGATGGAAAGGCCTACGGTCAGTGGCCTGGTTTCCGGCGAGTTGGTAACAATCAATGGCCACAGAAAATTGTTCCAGTGGGTGGACACCGAAACCAGCGCGTAAGCCAGGTAGGTAGGTCGCGCGAGTGGTACATATACACGCCAGAGAATTCCGAACCAGCCACACCCCTCGACCCGTGCGGCATCATGCAACTCAATCGGCACCGATTTGAAAGCCTGCCGCATCAGAAAGATGCCAAATGCCGACGCCATGTATGGCATTCCGACACCGATAATCGTGTCAAAAAGGCCGATGCGGGAAACCATCACGTAGTTTTCGACGATCAGCACTTCGGGCAGGATGAAAAGCTGCATCAGTACCAGGATGAACACAAAGTCCTTGCCCGGAAACTGCACCTTGGCGAACGCAAAGCCCGCAAGAGTGGTGATGACGAATTGGCCAATCAGAACCACGCTTACCAGCAGGAAAGTGTTCAGGAAATATCTGAGCCAGGGGGCTCCCGCCCAGGCGGTGCGCAGGTTATCGAGGGTCCAGGGCGCCATTACGTTGAAGTTTACGGCGTCCGTCGTGCTGTGAAACGCGGCCCAGAATGCGAAGAGCAGCGGAGAAATCCAGATGAACGCCAGCAGAAGCGCGCCAAAGGTTTCGATGTGACGGAAAATCGCGCTCATTGGTAATGCGTCCGCTTATCGAGATAGGTGAATTTGATGCCGGCAACGATCCCGAGAACAATCAGAACAAGAATGGTCATCGCTGCAGCGTGAGGCGCATCGAAGAAGGCAAAGGCCATTTCCCAGATGTAATAGAGAATGAGCTTGGAAGCGTCGTTCGGGCCGCCTTTTGTCAGGATGAACAGGTGGTCGATCAGCTTCACGGAATTGATCAACGCGTTCACCATGATGAACAGGGTTGTAGGCATCAGGAGTGGCAAGACGATACGTCGGGTGTAAGTAAACCGACTGGCACCCTCGATATCCGCAGCCTCCTTGAGGTCCTCTGGTATTGTCTGCAGGGCGGCGAGGTAAAAGATCATGAAGAACCCCGCTTCCTTCCATATCGTGACGATGATGACTGCCCAAAGTGCGGTCTCAGGCTGGCCCAGCCAGTTTATTGATGGGAGGCCGAAAAGAGAGCCTATCTGGTCGAGCACGCCGAGTCCGGGCGTATAGAAGAACAGCCAGAGATTGGCTGCTGCGATCATCGGGAGGACCGTAGGCGTGAAATAGGCGGTGCGCACAAAACCACGCGCTGGAATTTTCGAGTTTGCCCAAAGGGCCATGCCCAGCGCGATGAAAATCGAAATGGGAATGGTTGCGGCTGCGTATATCAGGTTGTTTTTGACGACGAGCCAGAAGGTTGGGTCAGCAAAGAGGTCAGTATAGTTCTCGCCACCCACAAATTCTGTCGGATTTCGCCGGGTCCCGCGGCTGAATAAGCTGGTCCACAGGGTTGCAATGGATGGGTAAAAGGCGAAGGTAGTCAGCAGAATGGCCGCGGGCGACAGCAGCAACCAGCCGTAAATCGCCTGCCTGCGACGTTCGATGTTTACGTGTTCTGCCATTATCCAGACCTTCACCGGGGGGCGGACGCCCGGCTAGAAGCCGAACGCCCTAGGGAGGTTCACTGGTAGTCGCTCAGCAGACGAACAGCCGATGCCTGAGCTTCGGCAAGGGCGTCTGCGGGGGACTTCGATCCGGTTAGTGCCGCCTGGATGGCATTGTTCAGACCCTCGCGGACACGCGCCGTTTCGAAAGTCGAAAACTCTGCAACGGCATTTTCCAGCTGATTCCGGGCAACCAGCGCTGGTGGAAACTCGGAGGTATAGGCTTTCAGTGCCTCGGTCTCGTAGGCAGCCGGGGAAACGCCCATATAGCCTGTTGCAATCGACCAGGCAGCGGCCTGCTCAGGTGCAGTCATGAACTTGATCAGCTTAATCGCTGCAGCCCGTTCTTCCTCGCTTGTTTCCTGGAAAATATAGAAATTGCCACCACCAGTCGGTGAGCCGGGTCGGACATTGGCTGGTAGTTCAGCCACGCCGAAGTCGAAACTTGCGGAGTTCTTCACGGCAGTCAGATTGCCGGTCGAATGCCACATCATGGCAGTCTGGCCTTCCAGAAATGCCTGGCGCAAAGTACCCCATTCAACCGTGCCAGTCGGCATGATGCCGTGTTCGGTCGAAAGTGAGTTCCAGAATTCGAGTGCTTCGACCACTTCCGGATCATCAAAATAGGTCGTGAGGCCATCATTCGACATCAGTTCTTTGCCATTCTGAATGGCCAGTGCCTGGAACATCCAGTAGGGATAGCCGGTGGATGGGATCATCAATCCGGAGGTTCCCTCCTTTGTCAGCTTCTTGCCCATGTCGACAAGTTCGTCCCATGTAGAGGGCGGACTTTCCGGATCGAGGCCAGCTTCCCTGAACATGTCTTTGTTGTAATAGGCAACGATGGTTGAGCGCTGGAACGGGATGCCCCATGTCTTCCCTTCTATCCGGCTATTTGCCATGAGCGCCGGATAGAAGCTGTTCAGCCATTCATCATCCGTACCCTCGACATCTTCGAATGCCACGATTAGCTCCTGCTCTATGAGATCATAGGCATCAATGGAGAACATGACGGCAAGTTGGGCCGGTTCACCCGAGGCAAGGGCCGACAAAGCGCGCACGCGCGTATCGTCATAGTTGCCGGAATAGATTGCATTGACCTTGATGTCCGGGTTTGCACTCTCGAACTCTTCCACGATGCCGTCTACGACCGCCGTCAGTGGGCCACCAACCGCGATCGGATAATACATTGTCAGTTCAGTTTCGGCGGCCGCAGAAGCGGTAAGCCCGATCGTGACGGCCGTCGCCAACCCGATCTTTTTGAATGCGTTCATTTCTTTCCTCCCTGTTTTTGCTGGTTTGACGCGCCCGCCATCAATTGACAGGCGCGCCGGTTAACCGCTCCATTCTCTGGCCGGCGGCATCAAAAAAGTGCAGATCCTCGTCTGAAAACGTAATTTCCAGTTCTTCCCCGGCAGGAATATGCCGAAGGCCGGGCATTGAGACCGTGAGTCCTGTAGTGCCCGGATGCGTAAGACCGATGAAAGTCTCCGAGCCCAGGAACTCACATTCAGAAACCTTGCACGTCATCCTTCCGTCTCCGGATTTGGTCACCTGGACGTTTTCTGCACGCAGCCCGATCCTGGCAACTCCTTCGAACCCCGGAAGCGCAGATCCTTCGATCAGTGCCATGGGTGGTGAACCAACAAATTCGGCAACAAAGGTATTATTTGGTCGGTAATAGAGATCTTCAGGCGCGCCGGATTGCTGGATATGTCCATCCTTCATCAGGACGACCAAGTCGGCCATACTCATCGCTTCGGTCTGGTCATGGGTCACGTAGATGACGGTCATTCCGAGGTCGAGTTGAAGCTTCTTGATATCCTTCCGGACCGAGGCGCGAAGTTTTGCGTCGAGGTTCGAGAGCGGTTCGTCCATGAGGCAGAGCGGCTGGTTGGCCACAATCGCACGAGCAAGAGCCACTCGCTGGCGCTGGCCGCCCGACAACTCTCCGGGCTTGCGTTGCTCGTACCCCAAAAGCCCGGTTATCTCGAGTGCGCGCTTCAGCTTCTCCTGGCGTTCGGCGCGCGGCGTCTTTCGGACCCTCAGGCCGAAGATGACATTTTCGGCAACACTCAGGTGAGGAAACAAGGCGTATGATTGAAAAACCATCGACAGGTTGCGCTCTGATGGCGCGGTCGTCGTAACATCCCGGCCGCCAATGCTGATACGACCCTCATCCGGCAATTCAAGACCGGACAACAGACGGAGAGTGGTCGATTTACCGCAACCAGAGGGGCCTAGAAGGGCGACGAATGAACCGCGCGGAATTGAAAGAGAGACCTCTTCAACACCCAGCTGACCGTTCCAGCGCTTGGCCACATTGTCGACGTTAACGAACGTTTCCGCCTGCGTCATCTGGCTTCCTCCGCAAATACGATATGCTTGCCCAGAACCTCGAGGAGTGGCGAGAACGCTTCAGGTGGATGGCGATCGCATACGACGAGATCAATGTCGACGACATTGCTTCCGACTGCAGGTGCAAGTCGTCCGAATTTGCTGTGGTCGATCACCAGAATTGATGTCCCTGCATTGCTTCGCATTCGCTCGGAAGCGCGCACCTCGGCCTGATGGAACTCAAGTAGCTGACCGTCGGAGTCGACACCGGCTGTCCCGAAGACCGCGAACTCGGCACGATAGTGTCCAAAAAATTCGACGACATCCTCACCAATAAAATCCCGGTCGGGAAGCCGAAGCTCCCCACCCGGCAAGATAATGCGATTTGACACCTCTTCGCTGAGAGCCATCGCTGCACTCAAATTGTTTGTGATGACCGTCAGTTCTTTCCTACGATGAAGTGCGCGAGCCACGCTTAGAGCGGTCGAACCAATCGAGATAAACACGGTAGATCCATCAGGGATATGTGCTGCCGCTGCCTCCGCGATCGCCCGCTTGCCGACAAGATTGGTTCCCGCCCTCTGATCGAAAGGGGTGTTCAGCCTGTCTTCGGCCAACTCGATACGACCGTGCGCACGGCGCAAAGCTTCTGCATTGCACAATACATCCAGATCGCGTCGTATCGTCTGCGTTGAAACTCCGAGCATTTCAGCAAGAGCACCCACGCTGATACCTCCCCGTTCCTGGACTACCTGCTCGATCAGGTCGCGCCGTCTTATCGCTTTTGATGCCATATTTACCCAATGATTTTGACAGAACGGTAACTCAAATAAACAACAAAGCAACAAAAATCTTCCGTATCCACAGCGTCGATATGATATCAAGAAAAACGACTATCGAAGAATAATTACGTATTATCATATCATTAGATCTATTTTCGATCGCCGGCACCCGTTGGCTGGATTCATTAATAATGTTGTTTTGTTGTTTTTTCTTCCATTTTTTGAGTGATTCGATAAACTTAACGGATGCGGGCTGAGGCCTGTAAGAGTTTGAACCCCGAAAGGCCCGCCGAATTTCAATGGATAGTGTTGCAGACATATTTGACCGCTACGAAGCGGTGCGTCACCGCTTACCCGAGGCACGGTTTCAAACTCCCAACATAGACATCGATAGTCTCTTGGACATTGCCGATCAGGCAGATGCCTTTGTTTTCGATGCCTTCGGTGTCCTCAACGTTGGAGATACACCCATTGCGGGTGCAGCGGAACGACTGGAGCAACTGCGGGCGCGGGGACATGCAATCAGGATACTTTCAAACGCGGCCAGCTATAACCACGAAGGCGCCACTTTGAAATTCCGGAAGTTGGGCATGACGATCGCTTCTGAAGAGGTCATTACCAGCCGTGATGCAACTCTGGCCAATCTCGAACCTGGTACCTGGGGATGTATCGCAGCGCCATCAGACGATCTCTCCGATTTGCCCACACCGACGGTCCGTCTTGGGGATGATCCAGCTGAATACGACCAGGTTGACGGCATTCTGTTCCTGTCTACCGAAACATGGACACACGCTCGTCAGGCGCTTCTCGAGCAGGCTCTCATATCACGACCGCGTCCACTGGTGATTGCAAATGCGGATCTGGTGGCGCCAAGAGATTTTGGATTTTCGCTAGAGCCAGGTCATTTCGGGCACCTGCTGGCCGATCAAGGTATCGAAAATATCCGTTTTTTTGGCAAGCCATTCCCCGAAGTTTACGAACTGGTTGAAACGACGCTTCCGAACATCCCTCTCGATCGGATCGTAATGTGTGGCGATACACTCCATACTGATATTGTTGGTGCAGCAGCGAGAGGCTGGCGCACGGTTTTGGTGACCCGCGACGGATTGTTCTCTGGTCATGATACACGTGTTTACTGCGACAAGGCGAGCATCCATCCGGATTGGCGCCTGCAGAGGATATGAACAACTGCGGTTCTACCAAATTGATTCAGGCGACTGGCGAAACTTAGCCGCCGTTCATTTTATCGACGTCCAACGCTTCGCGTTTCTCGCGGACTAGGGGTAAGTGCGGGCATTCCAGGGTTGGTACTACATGGCTGCCGGACAGAACGGCTCGATACGATGGGAAACCTTCCGTGCAACCTCTCCCAGTGTGGCCAGCAAGCGATTGAGCTGGGAGAGTGTCGACGTCATCTCTGGCGCGTAGCGAGACACGAGGTATTCACGCTCCTCGGTCATCCTGCAAAGGTGATCCTCCGTCCTTTTGCGCAGGACCAGGC
>JAHEHW010000052.1 GCA_024639745.1 Salaquimonas sp.
CTTGGTGCGGGGACAGCCCGCATATTCTGGCGCGTTAAACTGCCGATGCTGTCCAGAGCGATCCTCACTGCCGCTGCGATCGGTTTTGCCGTCTCGATCGGGCAGTACCTCCCAACCCTTATGATCGGCGCAGGACGCTGGCCGACCCTCACGACAGAAGCTGTCGCCCTGGCATCCGGCGGAGACAGGCGCGTAATCGGGGTTTATGCCTTCTTGCAGATGGCTTTACCTTTCCTTGGCTTCCTAGTAGCGACACTTGTTCCGCTATTGCTTTTCGCCAATCGGAAGGGGCTCCAGGTCAAATAGGAACCGGTATGAACGGGCATCGTCAAAACGCGTTGAGATTGGAAAAGGTTCGCATCCGGCTCGCCGGTAGGGATCTTCTATCCCTTTCGGCGAAGGTGCGGCCCGGTGAGGTGCTGACTGTCATGGGGCCATCCGGTTCGGGTAAGTCCAGCCTGCTCGCCTTTATAGGAGGCTTCCTGGATCCTGCCTTCGAGGCAAGCGGAAATGTCTATCTGGCTGGCGAACTCGTCACCGAACGGCCAGCCGAAAAGCGTCGCGTCGGTATTCTCTTTCAGGATGCATTACTCTTTCCTCATATGAGCGTCGGGGAAAACCTGTATTTTGCGTTGTCGCCGGATATCAGGGGGCGTGTGGCCCGGCGCAAGGCCGTCGAGGTCGCGCTTTTGGAAGCCGGACTTGAAGGCATGGCGGATCGTGATCCGGCGACGCTATCGGGCGGTCAGGCCTCGCGGGTGGCCATGATGCGTGTTTTGCTGGCAAAACCCGGGGCGCTCCTACTCGACGAACCGTTTTCCAAACTCGATGCGGATCTGCGCAATCAGATCAGGCGCTTCGTATTCGAAGAGGCAAAACGCCACCAATTGCCCGTTCTTATGGTCACCCACGATGAAGCCGACGCCAGGGCCGCAGGCGGCGAAGTCATCGTGCTCGGAGAATGACATGATGGCGACGGGCGGATATAGCGATTTGGCCCTGCCGCAATTGCCGGTAGACGAGGTTTTGGGCGAGTTATTGGCAGTCCTTGAGGCTGGCAGCAGGGCAGTGCTCGTTGCTCCGCCTGGAGCAGGAAAGACCACCCGGGTCCCGCTGGCGCTGCTTGGCGCTCCCTGGCTTTCCGGCCGACGGATCATCGTGCTCGAGCCAAGACGGCTTGCTGCGCGCGCCGCTGCGGGCCAGATGGCAAGATTGTTGGGTGAGGAAGTCGGTAAGACCGTTGGTTATCGGGTGCGAATGGATGCGAAGACGGGTCCTGAAACCCGTATAGAGGTGGTCACCGAGGGCGTATTTACCCGAATGATTCTCGATGATCCCGAACTCACTGGGATCGGGGCGGTGCTGTTTGACGAATTCCATGAACGCAGTCTTGAGGGCGACCTGGGACTCGCGCTCGCAACCGACGCGCAAACCGCTCTGCGTAATGATTTGCGTATCCTCCCAATGTCCGCGACGATTGACGGAGCCCGAGTGGCGGCGTTGCTGGATGATGCGCCTGTAATCGAAAGCGACGGCCGCCTGTTTCCCGTCGAAATTCGATATGAGCCGATGGAGGCCGGCGTTCCGGTCGAAGAACGGTCTTGCCGAGCCATCCGTAGCGTCTTGTCTGAGCGGAAAGGAAGCATTCTGTGTTTTCTTCCCGGTCAGGCAGAAATCCGCCGAACTGCGGAACGGTTGGGGGCGCTTCCAGACAACACCGAACTGTATCAACTCTACAGCACGATGGATCTGAGAGATCAGGACCTCGCCATTCGTCCAACGGAAAGCGGGCGCCGGAAGATCGTTCTCGCAACCCCGATAGCGGAAACCTCCCTCACAATAGAAGGCGTTGATACGGTGATCGATGGGGGATTGACACGTGTTCCCAGATTCGAACCGGCGGTTGGCATGACCAGGCTCGAAACCGTACGCGCCTCTAGGGCATCTATCGCCCAGCGCGCTGGTCGTGCTGGCCGGTTGGGTCCGGGCATCGCGATCCGTCTTTGGACAGAAGGGCAGACCCGCGCGCTTTCCGAGTTTGATCCGCCGGAAATCGTAAATGCCGATTTGTCCGGGCTCCTGCTTGATCTTGCGGACTGGGGCGCGACGGATCCGAATGATCTGTTATGGCTGGACCCGCCGCCGCAAGCGGCATTGGCAGAAGCGAAAACCCTGCTTGAAGCATTGGGTGCTCTTGATGCGAATGGCCGGATTACCGCGCGAGGCCGTGCTATAAGGCGCCTCGCTCTGCCGCCACGTCTTGCGGCAATGGTGCTCGAGGCTGATCAGCACGGCCAGTCGATGATGGCCGCGGAACTGGCTATTTTGAGCAGTGAGCAAGGTCTTGGCGGAACGGATCCCGACCTTGCTGTCCGGCTGCAAAATTTTCGCCGCGACGGCTCTCAACGGGCCAGGCGGGCACGCGCCATGGCGTCGAGGATTGCCTCCGGATACAGCGAGGACGGTAAGAATGATGGCTGGTCAGCCGGAGCGATCCTTTCTATCGCCTGGCCGGAGCGTATCGGTAAACGCGTAAAAACGGTAAGGGGCCCCGTTGGAGAGGAAGTCGTTTTTGCCCTCGCGAGTGGCCGGCGGGCCAGTCTTCGCGACTCTGAAGCCTTGAAGCGGTCTGATTTTATCGTTGCAACGGACGTTCAGGGAAAGGCGACCAAAGCAACGATCCGTGCCGCCGCCGCGATTACGCTGGACGAAATTAGGCAATTGCACTCGGGCCGAATAGAAAAGCTCCGCGAGCTCTCTCTTGAAAAGCGCGATGGCCGTCCGGCAGCGCGCATCCGCGAAAGCCTTGGGAAGCTTGTGCTTGTTGAACAGCCAGCTGCGCTCGAACCGGATGATGATATTCCAAGCTTGCTGATCGGGTATGTCCGTGAGGAGGGGCTTGGGAGTCTGCCTTTAGGCAAGCAGTCGATCAATCTTCTGACCCGCATGAGGTTTGCTCGTCATTTCCGGCCGGAGATCTTTCCCGATGCTGACGATCACGCGCTGCTCGCATCGCTTGACCGGTGGTTAACACCCTTACTTCAGGGGAAAACGGCGCTCGCGGAACTTAACGACCGGGTTCTATGCGAGGCGTTGACCTATTATTTGGGGTATGAGCGCGTCAGCGAACTTGATCAATTGGCGCCGTCCGCTTTTGAAACGCCGGCAGGCAGCAGGATTTCGATTGTGTATATGGAGGACAAGGTAACGCTCCCGGTTCGCGTGCAGGAGCTGTACGGTCTGACGGAGCAACCGGTTGTAATGGATGGCGAGATTCCGATTATGCTCGAATTGCTTTCTCCCGCGATGCGCCCGGTTCAGACGACAGCGGATATCGCTGGCTTCTGGCGTGGAAACTGGCAGGACGTCAGAAAGGAAATGCGCGGTCGTTACCCCAAACATTTCTGGCCCGAAGATCCGGCGAACGCTTCGCCGACCACGCGCGCCAAGGCTGCCATGGCTCGCACTGGGGGCGATAGCCGATGACTGTCGATAGCGCCCGACGGGGCGAGAATCTGGCTCTGCGTCTTGGGACACTGGTTCGTATCCGGTGGCTCGCGATCTTGGGTCAATTGCTGGCTGTCGTGTTTGTCCATTTCATGCTGGGTTTCGAGCTTCTTTTTTTGCCGATTATGCTCGTTATCGCGGCGTCGGCATGGCTCAACCTGTTCTTGCGGTTCCGCTATCCCGGCAATGTCCGCTGGCGCGGGCAGTCTGTTACCGCGCTTCTAGCCTATGACATTCTTCAACTGGCTCTCCTGCTCTACCTGACCGGTGGCATTCAGAATCCCTTCTCGGTGCTACTCGCTGTCCCGGTGGTCATATCGGCTGCGACGCAAAGGGCCCGGGACGTCTTTCCCCTACTGGGGTTGGCGGTTGCCGCAGCGACGCTTCTGGTTTTCTTCCACCAGCCGCTGCCTTGGTTCACGCCTGAGGGGCTGGAATTGCCTTTCGAATTGAAGGGGGGTATCTGGGTTGCGACCCTTTCAGCCATGGGCTTCACATCGATCTACACTTTTCGAGTTGCAGATGAATCCCGCAAGCTTGCCGACGCGCTTGCTGCCACCGAGATCGTCTTGCAACGCGAGCAGCATGTAACCAATCTCGATGGGCTGGCGACCGCTGCCGCGCACGAATTGGGTACGCCGCTTGCGACGATATCCCTCGTTTCCAAGGAGATGCTGAGAGAGCTTCCCGAAGGAAGCCCGATGCATGAAGATGCTCTGCTGCTGAAAAGCCAGACGGACCGGTGCAGGGAGATATTGAAGAAGATTTCCTCGCTCTCATCAGCCGAGGACGAGAACATCGCCAATATGTCCATAAATCTGCTGATGGAAGAGGTTGCGACCCCGTATCGCGATGGTCAGGTGAAATTGGAGCTCCTGCAGCTGGGGAGTCGGCCCGGGCCTGTCATGCGGCGTAATTCCGCAATTCTGTACGGGATTGGCAATCTGCTTGAAAATGCTGTGGATTTTGCAAATGGCCGCGTAGTATTTACCGGGCTCTGGAACGATGAAAGGGTCGTTTTGATGATCGAGGACGACGGACCCGGTTTTACCTCCGGCTTACTAGAGCGGATAGGCGACCCGTTCATTACGCGCCGTTCGACGAGGAAGCAGGAGACGGGCGGCGGTCTGGGCCTGGGACTTTTCATCGCCAAGACCTTGCTGGAGCGGAACGGGGCGACGCTTGAGTTCGAAAATAAAGAAGATGCAGATGGTTCAGGTGCCAGGGTGACGATAGCCTGGCAACGCTCCGATTTTGAACGGCAAGAATAGTCGTTGTCGAGCCGGCTATTGTCAAATAATCTGACCGCGCCATTTTTTCGTGTAAAGTAAAACGCTTCAAGATTAGTGGAGACCGATGGCAGACTACGGATCGCTTTTGCTGGTAGACGACGACAAGCCGTTCCTTACGCGGCTCTCCCGCGCGATGGAGTCGCGCGGTTTTGACGTGGATACCGCCGAGACCATCACCGAGGCAATGGTGAAGGTCAATGGGAACGCGCCTGACTACGCGGTGGTTGATATGCGGCTGGACGATGGCAACGGACTCGATGTCATTGCCGCGATCCATGAAGCGAAACCGCAATCCAAAGCAGTGATCCTGACTGGGTATGGCAATATCGCGACAGCCGTTACCGCGGTTAAGATGGGGGCTGTCGACTACCTCTCGAAGCCGGCGGATGCTGACGACGTTTTCGCCGCATTAATGCGCAGTCCGGAAGAAAGAGCGGAGCCTCCGGAAAACCCGATGTCGGCAGACCGCGTCCGCTGGGAACATATTCTGAGGGTCTACGAACTATGCGACCGCAATGTGTCGGAAACAGCCCGGCGGCTGAATATGCATCGCCGCACGCTGCAGCGCATACTTGCAAAGCGCGCCCCGCGCTGACAGCGAGCCCGCTCCTTATTAGTCGATAGTATCGGCGCTGTTGTTGGCGACAAGGTCGAGGCCCTGTTCCAGACAGAACTGAGTTGTGCGTTCCAATCGGATCGCCGCTATCCGGGCAAAGCGCAGCGTCAGGGCTTTGCGGCTGGCGCCTGCAAGTTTGGTCTCGACGGGCGCGCGCAACATTTCGGCGCCGAACTGGTCCGCGATAAAAAGACCTTCTTCTTCAGGGAATATTTCTGGCGGTACATCGGGTGCTGTAGCAAAGGCAAACTGGTCGCAATAGGCGCGATAATCTGGCCATTTGCTATCGCTGCGAAAATCCTCGATCGATGATTTGATTTCGATAATCGTGAACTGACCTTTCCTGTCCAGTGCGAGCAGGTCGACCCGCCGGCCATTGGCGAGCGGAAACTCCGCCAGCACCGCCGACCCATACCCCTCCAGCAAACACACGATGCCACGACGGATTGCGAGAGTTCTCTTGGATTGGCGTCCGTCGGTCAGTGGATTGGATTGGGCAAGGCGCAGGATTGGCATGGTATCGTTCCTCGGAATCACCTTTAGGTTACCATCGCGAGATCGTTTTGCGTAGTCGGTCCATACTGTGTCTTGCCGGTCACAACCTTCCAAATCCGTGTTCGGTGCCGATATTCGAATTGAGCGGCAAGAGTTGGCAGGTATAGATATTCAACCTTCGAAAAACTGTATTCGAATCAATTGTGCAACGCGTTTTGTGTTGGCAGACAACGGAGTCCAGAAAGATGGACAGGCGGGTTTTTACCAAGAGCCTCTTATTGACATCGGCGCTGTCGGCAGCAGGTTGCTCCTCTGCCATTTCCGAGGCTGAGAAGCCGACGGTCTATCGATCGGGATTTCTTTCTGCCATTCGTGAATGGCGCATCGAACGCAATCCGACCTTCGAATTCGTGCACGAGTACAAGGCTCGAACCGACAATGGCTTCCGGCTGCCGGAGATTCCGGTAGAGAAGATCAACGACCGCTATCTGCGCCAGCGCGTTTCATACGCCAGCAATTATGCGCCTGGAACGGTCGTTGTCGACGTCGCCAACCGTTTTCTTTACCTGATCGAGCCAGGCGGGAAAGCGGTCCGCTATGGTGTTGGTGTCGGCCGTCAGGGCTTTGCATGGCAGGGCGCGGCGCGGATTGGATTGAAGCGGGAGTGGCCAACCTGGACGCCGCCTGCGCCAATGATCCAGCGCCAGCCTGAACTGGCGAAATACAGCGCTGCGAATGGTGGCATGGAACCCGGGCTCAACAATCCGTTGGGTGCCCGCGCCCTTTACCTGTACCGTAACGGCAGGGATACGCTTTACCGTCTTCACGGCACGCCCCAATGGAAGTCCATCGGAACCGCTGTCTCATCCGGTTGTATCCGCTTGATTAATCAGGACATTATCGACCTTTACAGACGTGTCCCGGTTGGCGCGAAAGTGGTCGTGAAGCAAAACGAAGCCGCAGTCTGATCGCGCTCTGCGGCGAGTTATCCGCAAAACGAAATCTTGATGTAAAAAGGCCGGGTAACATGCCCGGCCTTTTTGATTCCAAGAAGCCTTGGTGTGGTTATGACGACGCCTTCAGTTCCAGGCGTCTCCGGTGAAGGATCGGCTCGGTATAGCCTGAAGGCTGTTCGCGACCGAACAGGACAAGGTCCTTGGCCGCCTGGAAGGCAATCGAGGAATCGAAGTCAGGCGCCATGTTGTGATAGTTCGGGTCACCGGCATTCTGGCCATCGACAACGGCGGCCATGCGCTTCAGGGCCTCGATGATCTCTTCGTCACTGCAAATTCCGTGAAAGAGCCAGTTTGCCATATGCTGCGAGGAAATACGCAGCGTGGCGCGGTCCTCCATCAGTCCGACATTGTGGATGTCGGGAACTTTGGAACAGCCGACGCCCTGGTCAATCCAGCGCACGACATAGCCGAGAATCCCCTGGGCATTGTTGTCGAGTTCTTCCCGGATGGTTTCCGGCGACCAATTGAGCCGGGTTGCAACCGGAATGTTCAGGATATCATCGAGCTTGGCCGGTTCCCGTCCGGCAAGCGTCTTCTGGACGTCTGCGACATACACCTGATGATAATGCGTGGCATGCAGCGTCGCAGCTGTCGGCGACGGTACCCATGCAGTGTTCGCGCCTGATTTCGGATGACCGATCTTGGCTTCCAGCATCTCGGCCATACGGTCGGGGGCCGCCCACATGCCCTTGCCAATCTGCGCCTTGCCGGCCAGACCGCAAGCCAGGCCAACATCGACATTGTTATCTTCATAAGCCTGAATCCAAGTCGATGTCTTCATATCACCCTTGCGGATCATCGGACCGGCATTCATCGACGTGTGGATCTCGTCGCCGGTCCGGTCGAGGAACCCGGTATTGATGAAAACGACCCGTGACTTGGCGGCGCGGATACACTCCTTGAGATTGACGGTGGTGCGACGCTCTTCGTCCATGATGCCCATCTTGAGCGTGTTGCGCTCCATGCCAAGCAGGTCCTCGGTGCGCTCGAAGAGCTTGTCGGCAAAAGCAACTTCCGCCGGCCCGTGCATTTTCGGTTTGACGATATAGACCGAGCCTTCGCGCGAATTCGTGAAACGGCCCTTCGGCCCGATATCATGCAGCGCGCAAAGCGATGTGAAAACCGCATCCATGATGCCTTCAGGAACTTCCTGTCCGTCCTCGGTCAGGATCGCCGGATTGGTCATCAGATGGCCGACATTCCGAACGAACATGAGGGCACGGCCATGCAGGCGTTTCTGTTGCCCGTCTGGCGCCAGGAACTGTTTGTCCGGGTTGAGCGAGCGGGTGAGCATCTTGCCCGCCTTTTCAAACGTGTCTTCAAGCTGCCCGGTCATCAGTCCGAGCCAGTTACGATAAACCACGACCTTGTCATCGGCATCGACACCAAACAGCAACTCATCGAGCAAAAAAATTGCTCATTCGTGAATATCCCAGGAATGCGTCAACTTCGAAAACGGAGTAAGATGGAGTAAGACGAAGTAAGACGG
>JAHEHW010000393.1 GCA_024639745.1 Salaquimonas sp.
GATATTGCGCGCCGCGCCGAAGAACCGCTTCGGCCGCTGCAGGGCGTTTGCGTCGACACCGCCGGTCAGGACCTTACCCGAGGACGGCACGACCGTGTTGTAGGCGCGTCCGAGGCGGGTTATGGAATCCAGCAGGATGACCACGTCGCGGCCGTGCTCGACCAGGCGCTTGGCCTTTTCGATCACCATTTCAGCGACCTGCACGTGGCGCACCGCCGGTTCGTCGAATGTCGACGATACGACCTCGCCGCGCACGGTCCGCTGCATGTCCGTGACTTCCTCCGGCCGTTCGTCGATCAGAAGGACGATCAGATAGCATTCCGGGTGATTGTTGGTGATCGACTTGGCGATATTCTGCAGCAGCACGGTCTTGCCGGTTCGCGGCGGCGCGACGATCAGCGCGCGCTGGCCCTTGCCGAGCGGCGCCACGAGATCGATGACCCGTGCCGACATGTCCTTGACCGTCGGATCATCGACTTCCATCTTGATCCGTTCGTCGGGATAGAGCGGCGTCAGATTGTCGAAGTGGACCTTGTGACGCGCCGCTTCGGGATCCTCAAAGTTGATCGAATTGACCTTCAGGAGGGCAAAGTAGCGCTCGCCGTCCTTGGGGCTGCGGATCTGGCCTTCGACGGTGTCACCGGTGCGCAACGAGAATCGCCGGATCTGCGAGGGCGAGACGTAGATATCGTCTGGCCCGGGCAGGTAATTGACGTCGGGTGAGCGCAGGAATCCGAAACCGTCCTGCAGGACTTCGACAACACCTTCACCGATGATATCGACATCCTCGTCCGCGAGCTGCTTCAAAATGGCGAACATCAGCTCCTGCTTGCGCAGCGTGCTGGCATTCTCGACATCGTGCTCCTCGGCGAATGCAAGAAGTTCGGTGGGGGACTTTTCCTTCAAGTCCTTGAGTTTCATTTCGCGCATTGATCTGCCCAGATGGGAAAAGCGGGAGAATTAAGGAAGAAAGTTGACCGCACGAGCACCAGAGGACGGCCCGCCGTCTGTCGGATTACGACCGCCGACGACAGCACCCAGGATAAACCGGAAAGGCTTTACCAAAAGTATTCATGACAGGCGTTCTAACCGAACGCCATCTCAATAACCGGCCTTCAATTGATTCTCAAGCGCCAATCAACGGTTTTCTAAAATGGTTTGACGATAACGAGGATAACCACCGCGATCATGATCAAGGTGGGCACTTCGTTGATGATCCGGAAGTAGCGCTGCGAATGCCCGTTTTCATCGGCAGCGAAAATCCGCACATGCCGTGCCAGCGCCATATGGAACACGGAGAGACCAATTACAAGGACTGCTTTGAGGTGGAACCAGATTTCTGTCCAGGCGTCGATCAGCCAGGCGACCCAAAGCCCGAAGACCCAGCTGGCGATCATTGCCGGAGTGGCAATGGCCTTCAGGAGCCGACGCTCCATGACCTTGAATGTTTCCGATTGTTCTGAACCATTTTCCGTATTCGCATGATAAACGAAGAGCCTTGGCAGATAGAGCAGCGCCGCCATCCAGGCGATGATCGAAATGACGTGCAATGCCTTGATCCAGAGCATCAGCCGCCTTCCCGCGCCCTGATCCGACTCATGAGCTGCTCAACATGCGCAATCGGCGTTTCCGGTGTAATTCCATGGCCGAGGTTGAATATGTGCGGGTGCCCGGAGAATCCATCAAGCACCTGATCGATCCCCTCATCGAGCGCCCCACCGCCGACGATCAACCGCATCGGATCCATGTTGCCCTGGAGCGCCGTTTCTCCTCCGACGAGCCGACGTGCGGTCGTAGGTGAAATCGTCCAGTCGACACCGAGACAATCGGCATCCGTACCCTCGGCATAGTCTCCCAGTCTTGTTCCGGCGGCTTTTGCAAATGCGATGATCCTTGCTTCGCGGTTCTGAGAGCGCACAATTTCAATTATCCGTTTCACCGGATCGATTGCCCACCGGCGAAACCCCTCTTCGTCGAGAACGCCGGCCCATGTGTCGAAGATCTGGACCGCGTCAGCGCCGGCCTCCAACTGAGCCAGAAGATAGTCTGCTGACGCTTCAACAAGAAGATCGATCAATCCGGCAAAGCGCTCCGGTTCTTCCAGAGCCATCCGCCTAGCCGGTCCCTGGTCCGGTGTACCTTGACCGGCGATCATATAGGTTGCGACTGTCCAGGGCGCGCCGCAAAATCCGAGCAAGGACTTTTCCGGTGCCAGCGCAGCGCGAACCCGCCGGACGGTCTCCGTCACAGGAGACAGCCTGTCCCTGATCCGGGCCCGATCCAGCACGTCAAGCCGCAACTCGCCGAGCACCGGACCGCGTCCCTCCTCGAATGACACCTTTTGTCCGAGCGCATCCGGGATGACCAGAATATCGGAAAACAGGATTGCGGCATCGAAATCGAATCTCCGGATCGGCTGCAGCGTCACTTCGGCAGCAAGCTCCGGCGTATAACAGAGATCGAGAAAGGAACCTGCCTGCTTGCGCACTTTCCTGTATTCCGGAAGGTACCGGCCCGCCTGGCGCATGATCCAGACCGGCGGAACCGGCAATGCCTTACCGTTCAAAACTTCAATGATTTTCCGCACCGGCAGACCAGGCAATT
>JAHEHW010000394.1 GCA_024639745.1 Salaquimonas sp.
CCGTTTTGCGGATCGCTTATCCAGAAGCGCAATAGGAAATTGATGGATGAATCTCCGAATTCGGTCATCCAGCAAACCGGTTTCTTCCGCTTGGAAATGCGTGAAATATCTTCGACTGCTTCAAGCGAGAGGCGGATTACCTCGTGGGGGTCGCTGTCGTAAGAGACGCCGAACGGAACGTCGATGCGTACGAGATCGTCCGAGAACGACCAATTGACCACCTGCTGGGTGATCAGGTCCTCGTTAGGTATCAGATATTCCTTGCCGTCGCGGGTGACAACGGAGACGAATCGCGCCCGCAGCTCCCGGATCCAGCCGAAGGTTTCGCCGAGGGTTATCGTGTCGCCAGGTTTGATCGACTTGTCCATCAGGATGATGATGCCCGATATGAAGTTCGAAACGACCTTCTGAAGACCGAAACCGATGCCGACACCGACAGCGCCGGAAAAAACGGTCAGGGCTGTCAGGTCAATGCCGATTGCCGACAGCGCTACCGCCAGTGCAAGGATCATCAGAGAAATCTTGATGAATTTACCAAGCAATACCCGCAGCGAAGGTGTGAGATCTTCAACCTGCTGAATACGCGCATCGATGAAATTGCCGAAGAAACTCGCGAGCCAGATGAGAGCTATAAGCAGCAAGATCCCCTTGGAGGCCGCGAGCAGCGAAATCCGGAAATCGCCAAGCGAAAAAGCGATTGAATCGAGGCCCAGCAAGACCGGGCTTAGGAAACCCGTAATGCTCAAGGCTACGACACTCCAGCCGATAAACGCGACCACGCGGGCGATGAAACGGCTCCGAATGATGCGGGAAAGGACAGCGATTACCAGCCAGGCCGCGGCGAGTTGCATCGATATGTCCACCAGCCAAGCGCGGGAGGGCCAGGTATATTGCCGGATAAGGGTTGCCGCTATGGCGGTAAAGGGAATGAAGAATACCCATTCCAACCGACGCAGAAGCGCAGCGAACATTCTCAACAGATCGGGATTGCCCTTGATCGTCCGGACCCAGGCCTCAAGACGCGGTTCGAAAGCCTTTGCCAATTGGCTGGCGATTACAAAACAAACGATGATGATCGCCAGCTGGTAGATGCTCCAGGGGCTGTAGACAAAGTACCAGATACGCTCGAATTCATTTCTGATCGCGAGAAGGGCGGTATTCATGCCAGTGGGAACTCCCGGAATAGGCTTCACGCATCATGGGAGATTCCAATCAAGAGTCAAACGCTTGGCAGAAAGGCGAGAATGCGTCAGGTGTCGCGATGATACGAAATTTTGATCAAAGATCGCGCAGAAGAATGATGTCGACCGTTTCGCCCTCCGATGCCGCCGGAGCATTGACGGGCCTGATCAGCAGACAATTGGCATTCGACAAAGTTGCCAGCATCGAACTGTCCTGGCGATCGAATGCGTCGACCGTCAGTTCGCCCGCTTCGGTTCTCTTGGCAATCGCGCGCAGATGATCCTGCCGTTCGTCGTTGGACGGAAGAGATGTCGTCAACCGTGCTTTTGCCGGCTTTATCGTGTCGGCTGGATAGCCGCCGAGAAGCCGGATCAGCGGCTTCAGAAAGATATGGCTGCAGACGAGGCTCGATACCGGGTTGCCGGGCAGGCCGAGCAGGCGGACGGCCTTGCCATCGGTTTTGCGTTCGGCGAACAGAACCGGTTTTCCGGGGCGCATCGCAACCTTGATGAAAATGAACTCGAAACCGAGAGACTCCATTACGGGCTTAACGAGATCGTGGTCGCCCACCGAGGCGCCGCCGGTCGTGACGATGAGATCCGTGCCTTTTTCAAGCGCATTATTGAAGCAGGCGGTCAGGTGCTCGATGGTGTCGCGGGCAATTCCGAGGTCGAGAATGTTCGCTCCGGCACTTTCGGCAATTGCTGCAACGCCGAAAGTGTTTGAGGCGATGATCTGGCCAGGGCCGGCTTCCTGGCCGGGCAGAACGAGTTCGTCACCGGTGGAGAGAACAGCCACGATCGGGCGGCGGTATACCGGAACCATTGGGTGATTCATCGATGCTGCCAAGGCGAGTCTTTGTGGGTCGATCACCGTATCTTTCGGCAGGAGCACGTCGCCTTCCCGAAAATCGAGGCCGGCAGGCCGAACGAATTTTCCAGAGTCGGGCGGTGTCTCCACCGTTATTCGATTGCCTTCTTGTGTGGCATTTTCCTGGATAACGATCGTGTCAGCGCCGTCTGGAACAGGAGCGCCGGTAAAAATCCGGACGCATTGATGCGGTTCCATCGAGCCCTCGAAGGGATGGCCGGCGGCGGCTTCGCCAATCATTTCGAGCACGTGCTTTGCCTCGATCATTCCAGCGTGATTGACAGCATAGCCATCCATTGCGGATGCTGGGAAGGGCGGCTGCGTGCGTAGCGAGATTAGATCGTCAGCCAGAACACGCCCGTGCGCGGCTTTTAAGGCAACCGTTTCGGCCTCTGACGGTCCGGCTCCGGCAAGAACGATCTCTATCGCCTTTTTCGCTGGCACCATGCCAGGATGACGTATGCCCGGACCGGCAGCCATCAACTGCCTTTGCGTTTCAATTGGTCGTCAGCGTCAAGTGACCAATGTCCAGATTTG
>JAHEHW010000053.1 GCA_024639745.1 Salaquimonas sp.
AGAAAAGCCCGCCACAACTGACGCCGCTACAGTTTGGAACAGATCGGTGGGGTCGAACAACCCATCTGCGGGCCTCGACGAAATTTTCAATGTGCGCGGGATCTCGCAACTGCCATACCCGCCCGGACATCTTGCAATCCGCCGGGTGTAGGGCCTCCAGTAAACGGATTTCTACCGTCTCAGAGTGGCCTTGGTTTGACCTTTGTCAATGCGTCAGAAGACGGGTTCTCCTCCTAATGGCGAAAAAGGAGAGCTTGTCATGTATCATCATATTCTGATCCCAGTCGCAGGCGTAAAACCGGATTCGGCAGACGCGGCGCTATCGATTGCAAGAAACTTGCTCGTATCGGGCGGAAAGATTACCTTAATTCACGTAATCGAACCGGTCCCGGGCTATGCCCTCGGTGAGATACCAGCCGACATCTTCCGAAAAAGCCGGGATACCATTGCGGAAGGCCTGAGGGCACTCGCAGCAACCGCGGGATCTGATGTCCACGAACAGATCGCCCACGGACATGCGGGGCGCGAGATTGTTGGGATGGTCGATACAGCCGGAGTGGATTGCATCATCATCAAATCGCACATGCCCGGCATGGAAGACTACCTGTTCGGCTCGACTGCTGCCTGGGTCGTCCGCCACGCCAAATGCGCAGTCCACGTTATTCGCTGAATGTCGCATATCCTGTTACGAGAGCCGCCCCAACGCCGAACAAACCTACCGGAAACAGCTCAGTGAATGATCACTGATTTCCCTAGCTCAGAGATGCTCTTAAATGGCTTTGCGCATACAAACAGTCGAGAAAAACGAATTCGAAACGGTTATACCGAAGCTTGCGGCCCTTCGTATCAACGTTTTCAGCGATTGGCCCTATGTGTATGAAGGCAGCATGGCCTACGCGGAACGATATCTCACGGCATATGCGGGATAGTCCCGGTGCAGTGATCTTCGGCGCGTGGCAAGGAACCAAACTGGTAGGCACAGCCACTGTAGCGCCTTTGGAGGATCACGCTGCCGAATTCGCCGAGCCGTTTATTCTTGCAGGGTACGATCTCGATGAAATCTTATATTTCGGAGAGCCTGATATGCTGCGGGAATTTCGGGGGCAAGGGACAGGTCATGCCTTTTCCGATTTGCGCGAAGCGCAGACAAAGCGTCTTGGACCAAGTTACGCCTGTTTTTGCGCGGTGATACGCCCCTTCGACCCCTCGAACGAAGCGTCCGGCGGATTATTCACCGCTCGACGCTTTCTGGCGAAAGCGTGGGTATCGTCTCATGGAAAGAGTCACGGCGACTTTATCCGTGGAAGGATATCGACGAGGCTGAAGAAACCGAAAAACAAATGCAATTCTGGCTCGGTGAATTGAGCTCCGAACAATTTGCCGCACCGAAGAATTCTTGAGACTTTTTTTGAACTGCTTACTAAAACTCCATCAACGGTATGTTTATCGGGAAGACAACGAAGCGCTTCAACTACATTGCTCTATTGTCTGCCATCTTCGGCATCGGATTGCCGGCAATGACCCACTCCGAGCTTCTTGCGGGTGAAGAGATAACCGAAACGATTGGCGGTAAACGCGTTGTGCAGGAACTTTCCAGCTTCGGCATCGATTTTCCAATGTTCTATCGTGAAAACGGCAAGGTGACCGGCGATGGCAGCGGTACGGGTCTTGGTTCCTATTTTGCTCCGAAGGAAACGGGAAATTGGTGGGTCAGCGGCGAGAAAATGTGTCAGCAGTTTCCGACCTGGTACGATGGCAAGCGGCTGTGTTTTAAGCTTCGCCAAAGTGACGCCAAACAGGCTTGAATGGATTCGAGAAGATGGAAAACGCGGAACGGCTGTCATAAACGGTTGGAGTAAGGACGCGAACCGAAAAGGTCGCGCCTTGTTGTTCCGAGAAAAAAATGCAACAGTTTACTATCGCATCACGGTTATGGTCAGACCGTGACAGAAGCTTTTCGATCTTGGCCGTAAGAGCGTCTGGTGAGACTGGCTTGGATAGATATCCGCCCAGCTCCTGCATGCAGCCAAGAACCGTATCAAGCTGATCCCACCGCCAACCGATCACTCAGTCGGTAACCAGCATTTCTGCTCTTGCCTGTCGCTCAAAGGACTTGAACTGCTCCAGCAGATGGGTGTCGGTAAGAGCCTTGCCGCATCCCGCGAGGTCGGTCTTGACCTTGGCTATCACGTCCGCCGGACCCGGAACTCTGCTATCGGCTTCCATCACGGATGCTGCATAGTCATCGAGTTGATTGGAACGAAGGCCAAGCTGTTTACCTGCCCATACGCCCATGAAGTAGTTTCGCCGAGCGTTCACACAACCATCGGTCATCTCGTCGAAATCCACAAAAGCCATTGCTCAATCTCCAATAATGGTTTCGCGGTCGGGGTGATAGACCAATGGATATCCCCTGACCAATGCAAATAATGCATGGCTGTGACAGGAAAAGCGACCCAAATTCATGGGTAAGAAAATGCCGCTTCACCAAATTATAAAACAATCATAGGTGTTTAACCTTCCGAAGCGGCGCAAACCTATGAAATAGACTTGGAAATGTCGGCTCCGGCAGTTATGCAAAATGGCAAAATCGAGGCAAGGCGATGGCCGGATTTGCAAATCGTTTGGAATTGCCACGCTAAATGGTAAAAAATGTTGACCAGTTTATAAGTTTGATTTGCCTATCACCGCATAATTTGCTCTTATCCCACTAGGAGGAAAAGGCTTGAATCAGAACGCAGTCTTGAGTTCGGAAACAGCTTCTGAAGTCGATCAGTTGCGCGTCAACATATACCGCCTTATTGCGCGGGCTTTGTCACGATCGGCTGATAAAGAATTTCTGGATATTTTACAGGGCCTGGCAGGCGACGATACCGAGCTTGGAAAGGCATTCGGTGAGGTTGCTATTGCCGCTGCCGGCACGACTGAAGCCGACGCAAAGGAAGAGTATCAGAACCTTTTCATTGGTCTTGGCCGGGGCGAAATCCTTCCCTACGGATCTTATTACCTTACCGGTTTTCTCAATGAGAAGCCGCTCGCCAGACTGCGCAATGACATGGTTCCCCTTGGCATCGAACGCGATCCGTTGGTCAAGGAACCCGAGGATCATGCCGGCGCCCTTATGGAAATGATGGCCGGCCTCATCGACGGCAGCTTCGGAGGGGTTCAGCCGCTTGCCAGCCAGAAACAGTTTTTCGAAGACCATCTCTATCCCTGGATGCCTCATCTTTACCGGGATATCCAAAATGCGGAATCCGCGCGCCTGTACAAACCGATAGCGCGGGCGGGAGAGGTTTTCATGGAGATAGAAAAAGCCGCGTTCGAAATGTAGCGCGGCATAAGGAATGCCGTTCCGCGGGGTGAAACTGCCGGCCCCCGGTTCTTGGTGGAGGAAGTAAACGGCAGCAGAACGGAGAGAGGAATGGCAATCGAGCCTGAAAAGGTTAAGACCGATCGTCGTGGCTTCCTGAAATTCGCTGGACTTGGCACCGTCGCAAGCGGCGCAGCAATCGTGTCCGGCGGTTCCGCACAGGCCGAGGAAATCGATACGGTTTCCGGCGATGCGAAATACAAGGAAACCGGTCACGTAAAGGCCTTTTATCAATCCGCGCGCTTCTGATCGAAGCGACCGGATTTTTTACACCCACATGTACGTAGATGCATGATTATTGAACGGAGAAAAGAATGCTCAAGAAAAAGACAAATGGGGTAGCGAGAGGCCCCCGGCTGTCTGCTGTGCTTTCTAATCTTGGGAACAAGACCGTGGATCGCCGCGGCTTTCTCAAGAATTCCGGCCTTGCCGTTGGCGGGGTCGCTGCGATGTCCGCCCTGTCTGGCGGAATGGTTAGAAAAGCACAAGCACAAAGCGCCGGTGGCAATGGAAGCGTGGAAATCAAGAAATCGGTCTGCACTCACTGTTCGGTCGGTTGTACCGTATTGGCAGAGGTTTCAAACGGCGTATGGGTCGGGCAGGAGCCCGGTTTCGATTCCCCGTTCAACCTGGGCGCCCACTGCGCCAAGGGAGCGGCAGTGCGCGAACACGCTCATGGCGAGCGTCGCCTAAAATATCCAATGAAACTCGTCGGCGGCAAGTGGGAACGCTTGTCCTGGGACGATGCCATCAACGAGATCGGCGACAAGATGCTCGAAGTCCGCGACAGCGCCGGACCGGACTCGGTCTACTGGCTGGGTTCCGCGAAGCACAGTAACGAGCAGGCCTATCTGGTACGCAAATTCGCTGCCTATTGGGGCACGAACAACGTCGACCACCAGGCAAGGATCTGTCACTCGACCACGGTTGCAGGTGTTGCCAACACCTGGGGCTATGGCGCGATGACCAACTCCTACAACGACATCCACAACTCGAGAGCGATCTTCCTGATCGGTGGCAACCCGGCAGAAGCCCACCCGGTTTCCCTGCTGCACCTACTGAAAGCCAAGGAAGAAAACAACGCTCCGTTGATCGTCTGCGATCCGCGCTTTACCCGCACGGCCGCGCATGCCGACGAATATGTCCGCTTCCGTCCGGGTACCGATGTCGCGCTGATCTGGGGTATTCTCTATCATATCTTCGAGAATGGTTGGGAAGACAAAGCCTTCATCAAACAGCGTGTCTGGGGCATGGACCAGATCAAGGCGGAAGTCGCCAACTGGACACCCGAAGAAACCGAGAAGGTCACCGGCGTTCCGGGATCGCAGCTGAAGCGCGTCGCACGCCTCATGGCTGAAAACCGGCCGGGCACCGTCATCTGGTGCATGGGCGGCACGCAGCACACCAATGGTAATAACAATACCCGTGCCTACTGCATCCTGCAGCTTGCCCTTGGGAACATGGGTACTGCCGGTGGCGGAACCAACATCTTCCGTGGTCACGACAACGTTCAGGGCGCAACCGACCTTGGCGTTCTCGCCGACACCCTGCCTGGCTATTACGGCCTGAGCGCGGGTTCATGGGCGCACTGGGCTCGGGTCTGGGACGAAGATCTCGACTGGCTGAAAGGCCGCTTTGCCACCATGCAAGGTGCTGATGGCAAAGAGAAAAAGATGATGAACGAGAAGGGTATCCCTGTCTCACGCTGGATCGACGGTGTCCTTGAAGCCAAGGAAAACCTTGAGCAGCCGGACAATACCAAGGTTATGGTATTCTGGGGCCATGCGCCGAACTCGCAGACCCGCCTGCCGGAGATGCAAAAGGCCATGGGCATGCTCGACATGCTCGTCGTCATCGACCCGTATCCGACGATGACTGCCGTACTTCAGGATCGCCAGGACGGCGTGTACCTGCTGCCGGCCTCGACCCAGTTCGAGACCTATGGATCGGTAACAGCTTCGAACCGCTCGCTTCAATGGCGTGAGAAAGTCGTTGAGCCGCTCTTCGAGTCGCTTCCCGACCATGTCATCGCCTACAAGCTGGCCAACAAGCTGGGCTTTGCCGATAAGATTTTCCGCAATATCGCGGTCAATGGCGAAGAACCAAGCGTCGAAGACCTTACCCGCGAGTTCAACCGCGGCATGTGGACAATCGGGTATACCGGCCAATCTCCAGAGCGCATGAAAATGCACATGGAAAACCAGCACACCTTCGACCGCACCACGCTGCGCGCAGTGGGCGGCCCGGCCGACGGCGAGTTCTATGGCCTGCCATGGCCATGCTGGGGCACTGCGGAGATGGAGCATACCGGTTCTGCCAATCTGTATGACATCTCGATCCCTGTCGCGCAGGGCGGAATGGGCTTCCGTGCCCGTTTTGGTGTCGAGCGTGACGGTGACAACCTGCTCGCCGAGGGTGCATACCCGGTCGGTTCGGAAATCCAGGACGGATATCCGGAGTTCACGGTCGGCATGCTGCGCAAGCTTGGCTGGGATGGAGACCTGACCGATGCGGAAATGGAGACCATTAAAATGGTTGCAGGTTCCGACGATCAGGAAGCGATCGACAAGGTCAACTGGAAGGTGGATCTTTCTGGCGGTATCCAGCGTGTCGCCATCAAGCACGGCTGCGCGCCTTACGGGAACGCGAAAGCCCGTACGGTCGTCTGGACCTTCCCGGATCCGGTACCGATCCATCGCGAGCCGCTCTACACGCCGCGGCGTGATCTGCTCGCGCAGTACTCAACCTACGACGACAAGACCTTCTGGCGTGTGCCGACGGCCTATAAATCGATCCAGCAAAAGGACTTCTCGAGCGACTTCCCGCTCATCATGACGTCCGGTCGTCTGGTCGAATATGAGGGTGGGGGTGACGAAACCCGTTCCAACCCATGGCTGGCGGAACTTCAACAGGACATGTTCGTGGAGATCAATCCCGTCGATGCCAACGACCTCGGGATCAGGGACAAGGAACAGGTTTGGCTTCACAGTCCTGAAGGCGGCAAGATCAAGGTCCAGGCAATGGTCACCGAACGTGTGGGGCGCGGCGTAGTCTTTACGCCATTCCACTTCGGCGGCTTTTTCCAGGGCGAAGATCTCCGGTCGAAATATCCATCGGGTGCTGACCCGTATGTCCTTGGTGAAGCGTGTAACACCGCTCAAACCTATGGCTACGATTCAGTGACCCAAATGCAGGAAACTAAGGCAACGCTCTGCCGCGTCGAGCGGGCGTAAGCCAAGGGAGGAATATATAATGGCAAGAATGAAATTCCTCTGTGATGCGGAACGTTGCATCGAATGCAATGCCTGCGTGACGGCATGTAAGAACGAGAACGAGGTGCCGTGGGGCGTCAACCGCCGCCGCGTCGTTACCATCAACGATGGTAAGCCTGGTGAACGTTCGATCTCCGTTGCCTGCATGCACTGCTCCGATGCGCCCTGCATGGCAGTGTGTCCGGTGGACTGTTTCTACCAGACGGATGATGGGATCGTGTTGCACTCCAAGGATCTGTGCATCGGTTGTGGGTATTGCTTCTATGCATGCCCGTTCGGTGCGCCGCAGTTTCCGCAGGCGTCCAATTTCGGTTCCCGCGGCAAGATGGACAAATGCACCTTCTGCGCCGGTGGTCCGGAGGAAGACATGTCCGCCACCGAGTTCCAGAAATACGGACGCAACCGTATTGCCGAGGGCAAACTCCCGCTTTGCGCAGAAATGTGCTCGACAAAGGCACTGCTTGCCGGCGACGGGGATGTCGTATCCTCGATCTACCGGGAACGCATCGTAGCACGGGGTTTCGGCTCCGGCGCCTGGGGCTGGGGAACGGCATACGAACAGAAACTCGGCGGTTAATCCGCAGGAACCCACATCGAAGCGGGGAGGCGGCCAATGGCCGCCTCACCATTCACGTCCGTTGACGGTACAGAAAACGGAACGGCTTTGGGGTATTGCCCCATAATGGAAATCACCCAAATTCCGCTGCGGCTTACATCCATTCAAAGTACAAGAATGCCCGATGGTTCGCTTGCAACGGAAATGAAAAGATTTATTCGCCCTCTACCGGGACGATCAGGGAGAGAATGATGAGAATGGCAGCAAGAGTGGGGAACGCAACCATGCAGTCACGAAATCTGTCCGCGGCAATTTCGATGACGATCGCCTTTGCAATGGCGGTGATGCTTGCCTTTTTCGCCATGGTCACAATTGCAGACGCGCAGAGTTCGGTGCGCCCGCCATCAACGGCGGTTGAAGTCACAGACCCTTCACCTACAGACGGAAACGTTCCGGGGAATTCGCTTGGCAATACTTCCGACTACAGCTCTTGGCTTGCCATCCGCAATGGCGAGCAGGGTAATGTGTCGATCCCGGACCAAAAGGCAGGCATTCTTGTCCAAATGGAGGGCGAAGAATGGCGTCTCATTCGAAATGGACCACTCTTCGATTATCTTGGCTTCGCGATCCTCGCCACGATTGTTTTGCTCGCGATTTTCTTCGCCTTGAGAGGCCGCATACGCGTCGAACACGGTTTGTCCGGTCACAAGATCAAGCGGTTTTCCGATCTCGAGCGCATCGCTCATTGGACGATGGCGCTTTCCTTCATCGTGCTGGCGATCAGCGGGTTAAACGTAACCTTCGGCCGCGAATTTATAATGCCGCTCGTCGGAAAGGAAAATTTCGGACCGATGTCAGCATTCCTGAAAACCTCGCATAACTATGTCGCCTTCGCCTTCATGTTCGGCGTAGGGCTCGCATTCGTGCTATGGATAATTCACAACTTGCCGAGCCGGCACGACATCGTTTGGCTGGTAAAGGCCGGAGGCTTGCTTTCCAAGCATTCCCATCCGCCCGCGAAAAAATTCAACGCCGGGCAAAAACTCATCTTTTGGGGCGTTGTCGTTGGCTCACTATCCCTAAGCCTCTCAGGCTGGGCACTGCTCTTCTCGTATGAGCACACCTTCTTCGCTGATACCTTCAACATGT
>JAHEHW010000054.1 GCA_024639745.1 Salaquimonas sp.
CGCCGCAGGTGGTATTGACGCCCAGTTCCTCGCGCAGACGGCGGACAAGTGTGAAAACCTGGTGGCCGGCGGTTGCCATTGCGCCGATGGGCATGACAAGCGGATCAACGACAATATCGTTCGGCTTGATGCCGAAATCGGCGGCGCGCTCAACGATTTTCTTTGCAACCGCGAAGCGGACTTCCGGGTCTTCCGAGATGCCCGTATCGTCGTTCGAAATGGCGACGACGGCAACATCGTATTTCTTGATGAGCGGAAGAACGGTTTCGAGGCGCTCTTCCTCGCCGGTTACCGAGTTTACGAGCGGACGGCCTTTAGCTGCTTTCAGCCCTGCTTCCAGCGCGCCTGGAACCGATGAGTCGATGCAAAGCGGACAGTCGGTCACTTTCTGCACCACTTCGATGAGCTGCGGCATTAAGGTCGGCTCGACGAAGTTATTGTCGGCATAGCGCGGGTCCTCAGCCATCTTGTTGGAGAAGACGGCTCCGGAGTTAATGTCGAGCACCGTTGCGCCTGCTTCGACCTGAGCGAGCGCATCCGCTTCGACGCGGGAAAAATCGCCGCGCTCGAGTTCTTCGTTCAGGACCTTGCGTCCGGTCGGGTTAATACGTTCCCCGATCACGCAAAAAGGCTGGTCGAATCCGATTATCACTTCCTTTGTCTCGGAGGCGACGAGTGTATGAGTCATTGTTCTCTCCAATTCGATATAAAGAGTTCTTTATATCTTTATATGATTGATTTCAAGCGCTGTACCCTTGGCAGCGTGGGTTAATTCGCGACTTCCTTGACGATTTCCTGTGGCGGCTTGGCTTTTTCCTCAGCCTGGATCGTCTCATGGGTCTCGATCAGTTGTTCCACGTCAGGTGCCGCTTCACGCTTCCACGGCTTACGCCCTTTCAGAACGCCCGATTCGTAGACGATCTCTGCAACATATTCTTCCTGGCGATAGGCCATCACGTGGATACCGGAGACGCCTTCGATTTCTTTCACTTCCTGCATGATCTCGATGCAGAGCTTCTTGCCTTCGGCTTTCTGGTTCTCTGCACCTTCGAGGCGCTTGATGACGGCGTCGGGGATGTGAATTCCCGGAACGTTCTTGCGGATCCAGTTGGCGGTCTTGGCCGAAGCGAGAGGGCCTACCCCGCACATGATATAGCATTCTTCGTTGAGACCCATGTCAACGACACGCTTCATGTATTCGCGGAACATTGGCACATCAAAGCAGTACTGGCTCTGGACGAACTGAGCGCCGGCAGCAATCTTTTTCGCGAGGCGATGCGGTCGGAAATCATAGGGTGGGGCAAAGGGATTGATCGCGGCGCCAAGGAAAACATGCGGCGGGTAGGTCAGTTTGCGGCCAGACAGGAAGCGGCTTTCCTCGCGCATGGTGCGTACTGTTTCGAGCAATGACATGCAGTCGAGATCGAATACGGGTTTAGCCCCGGGCTGGTCGCCGGCCTGAACGCCATCGCCGGTCAGGCAAAGAATGTTCTGCACGCCCATAGCCGATGCGCCAAGCACATCGCCCTGAATGGCAATCCGGTTCCGGTCCCGGCAGGATATCTGAAGGATTGGTGCATAGCCCATGCGGGTAAGCAGCGCGCAGATGCCGACGGACGACATGTGACAGTTCGCACCGGAAGCGTCGACCGCGTTGATTCCGTCGACCCAGCCTTCGAAAATCTCGGCGCGTTCATAGACGTCACGGGGGTCGGCGCTGTCAGGCGGGTTCAACTCGGTGGTGACGGCAAATTCTCCGCGGCGCAGCACGCGTTCGAGGCGGCCAAAAGAGGAATGGCCTTCTTTCGGCTCCAACGGCGCACCGGGATCGTTTTCATTGACGTCGCGATCTTTGTTGGCGCTGGCAGTCATTGGGCAGCTTCCTTCTGCTCGCGTTCAACGGCTGACTGGGCTGTGACCCGCAACCAGGAAGAGGTTTCGCGAAGCGATTGATCGACCGGCTTTTGAACGTTGAGAATCGCATCGCCCCCGACCATGTGGCGTGAGCCCTTCCAGGCCTGCACCCAGACACACGGCATGTTCGGCTCGACCTCACAGTTTCCGTTCTCGCGAACGCCGCCGCACGGGCCGTTACGAAGCTGTTTCGGGCAATTCATCGGACAGGACATGCCCGTCGAAGAAAGCACGCATTGACCACACATGCGGCAGTCAAAGAGGAGACCTTTTACACAACGCTCTACCGCGGTAACCGGTGCTTCGGCACGGTTGTAGCCAACCCAGTTCCAAAACGGATGCAGCACGAGAAACGCGTTGGCGAATTTCTTGTAGAACCATTCGAAAAAGCGCGAATGTTTCACCGCCCAAAGCCGGATGGAATATTTGCGCTGCCGGTAGGTCGGGCTGGTATGCGCAGGTTTGAAAGCAAGTTTTGCGCGTGCCTTTTGTACCAGTGTCGCCTGGGTGGGGCCGCCCGGTCTTGTGCTGTGCACCGGTTGATTGGCAGGGGAATTGTCGGTCATTTTGCGTCCTCTTCGTGGCCGCCTGCGTTGACGAGCGCCAGAAGGCGCTCCTTGCTGTAAGTGGTTTCGATATCCTGAGCGGCTTTTTCGGCTTCCGCTTCCAGATCATCACCGACATCGACTGGGTCCGACCGCCGCCATTCAGCCAGATAATCATCAGTCTCTGCGGCGCCGGAGCGCATCGCGCACATGTCGATCGCCTCGGTGAACCTCAGTGGCAACTCGCGTTTGGCGACTGACTTGCGGCCTGTCTTCACGATTACCTGAGCCGGGATATCACGCCAGTATACGATCTGAAGAGATGCCATTTTATCAACCTCCCGGGATTTCGCGGACAATGTTTGAAAGCCGACTGGCGTGCTGCATCGCCAACGACGTTGAAAAAGAAAAAAACGACTCCGTGCCTCTCAGGCCGGATATTTCACGAGAACGACCGATTCAAACGAGATCACTGGGTCGCCTTTTTCATTGGTGGCGCTCTGTAACCCCTTAAGCAAATACCAGCCGGGCTTGCTCCTGGATGGTCTGCATTTGAGCGTTTCCGACGAATAGGCAATCGTATCTCCGGCATAGACCGGGCGGTACCAGTGCAGTTTTTCGAAACCTGGGGAGGGGCCGAATTCGAACAGAGGCTCTGCCATGCTTTCGAGACGTGCGAGTTCCTCAGCCATGGTTTTGCGCATCTGTCGCATCCATACCGAGGCGGTATGCCAGCCGGAAGCGCAAAGTCCACCCAAAAGGCTTTTTTCGGCTGCCACCGGGTCCAGATGAAAGATCTGAGGATCATAGTCCTTTGCGAATTCGATGATTTCTTCTGACGAAAACAGATGGCTGCCGAGATCTCCGCTCCAGCCGGTGCGCATGAATGGTGGATGCGTGATGTGGTTTTTCATGCCGCTTCTCTTCCTTTCATCAAAAAGGGATTAGAGAAGCGCAGGGCCAGAGTGCCATCGTTACGAAACAGCTCGCAGCGCATGTGTACGACACCCAGGCCGGGGCGTGATTTTGATGCGCGCACCTGCGTAAATGTGATTTTTCCGGTTACAGCGTCGCCTGCCAGAACAGGGGCAAGCCATTCACATTTGTCGACGCCCGGCGATCCTTGACCGTTCGCGCCGGTGAGAAAGGTGTCGCAAATCATCCGCATCATGATCGAGCACAGGTGCCAGCCGGAAGCTGAAAGGCCTCCGAGCATCGATGACTTTCCTGCGTTCTCGTCGAGATGAAACGGCATGGGGTCGAACTTCGAAGCGAACGCTCGAATTTCTTCCGCGGAAATAGGGTAGGGGGCAGATTTGAGCGTCATGCCCGGTTCGATGTCTTCGAAATACTCGATTGTCATTCAAGTGCCGCCAGTGCCGGAGTCAAATCGCCGAACCCTGTATAACGCCGTTCAAATGGCAGGCCCAGAAATTGCGCGGCTGTCTCGGCTTTCCTCGTCAATTCCGGGTCGTCAGTTTGCGCGAGATACAGCGCTTTCTCATAGTGAGCGAAGTACATTTCTTTGAGTTCGGGGTGCCGGTCGAGACCGAGCGGCTTGACCATGAAAGCTTCGAAGTGACGGGCCAGGAAATCGGTGATGAAAAAACTGGTCATCATCGCATCGCTGTCATCGGCGAATTTTTCATTGCCGAAATAGAATGAGAAACAATGCGGCCCCTCGATACGGGCTATGCCGTATTTGTCCAGCACTCTGTCCAACTGCCCACCCGTGCCGCAGTCGGCGTATCCCGCAAATATTTGCTCGAAGCCGTCCGCCTGCGCCTGCTGGATCGCCCTTTCCATCGCCGGCGCGATTTTTTCCGGGTGATGGTGATACTCGGCAGGCAGGCATTTCAGGTCAATGTGATCAAGGCCAAGTTGTTCGTTTATGGCTAGCACTTCCCTTGCGATCATGCCGCAGGCGATGACTCTGATTCTCTTTTGCTTGCCAGTGTCCATAATTCTTTGTCTGCTTCGCGGTTTGGGTCGAGCGGCTACGAAAACGATTCCGGATAGCGGTATATTGGCTTGATAACAAACAAAATGGCGGCATCCGGAAATGCCGCCAATGCAATAAGCAATTCTTTTCGGTTCAACCGGCGGCCATCTGATTGTGCTTGCGGCTCATGAAATCCTTGGCCGTTTCCACCGCCACAGCTGCGTCGCGGCAATAGGCGTCGGCACCGATCGCCTTGCCGAATTCCTCGTTGAGCGGTGCGCCGCCGACGAGAATGACATAATCGTCTCGAATGCCCTTGGCCTGCATCGTGTCGATGACGACTTTCATGTAGGGCATTGTGGTAGTCAAAAGCGCCGACATGCCAAGGATGTCAGGCTTGTGTTCTTCGATTGCCGCAAGATATTCGTCGACATCTGTATTGATGCCGATGTCATGCACATCGAAGCCCGCGCCTTCCATCATCATGGAAACAAGGTTCTTACCGATGTCGTGAATGTCACCCTTAACGGTACCAATAACCATCGTGCCCAGTTTCGGAGCACCGGTTTCGGCAAGCAATGGACGCAGAATCGCCATGCCGGCTTTCATGGCGTTCGCGGCGAGCAAAACCTCCGGTACGAAGAGAATGCCGTCGCGGAAATCGATCCCTACGATCCGCATGCCTTCGACAAGCGCTTTTGTGAGGATGTTGTATGGCGTCCAGCCGCGCTCGAGCAGAATGTTGACGGCCTCTTCGATCTCTTCTTTCAAACCGTCGTAGAGATCATCATGCATCTGTTGAACGAGTTCGTCGTCATCAAGTTCGGAGAGGATAATTTCGTCGTCGTCGGACATTGGGTGTCCCTTTGCTCCAGAATAAATTGCGCGGCGATGCCCTCCAAACGTGAACGCTTCGTCGCAATCGGACTTTACGCAATATACCTGCTGCGGACAAATTCCAATGCGCTTTTTCGCGACTTCGAAAGCTACGTTTGCGACTGCCAGGTGTTTGCCTGCTCTGAAAAAACCGTTGCAAAGACATACGGATAGCCATTCGAAACAAGACAATTCGATTTTCTCGTGGGAGTTTCCCGGCTAAGGAATTGGCGTATTTCCGACGACCGGCCTGTTCGGACAATTCTCGTCAAGTGAAGCCTTCTTGTCGCTGCACTTACCAGTCGAATTCGCAAATTGCGTCAATGCGAGGCGTTCTGAGGCCTGAATAAGGTGGCGCATCGTCTAGATTCGGTTAAACTTTAATTCAAGCCGGGACCGGGACTTAAAAGAATGGTTGAAGAGACTGCGATGTCGGAAGAACAGGGCGAAGGTGCAGCACGCGGTGGCAGCAGACGGGCAAGAGGCGGCGGTGGTGCCGCAAGGCGAGCCGAGCGAACCGGCGTTAAGCTGACGAGCTTGCCGTATATTCATCGAAAACTTGACCCGGTCGATGTTCTGTCGAGCGAGGCCATCGAAATCATCGAACACAATGCTGATATCCTGATGGAAGAGGTCGGCGTTGAATATCGTGACGATCCTGAAGCCTTGCAGATGTGGCGTGATGCTGGGGCAGATGTGCAGGGCCAGCGAGTGCATTTTCCAAAGGGTCTGTGCCGCGAGTTGATGAAAACGGCGCCGTCCGCGTTCACTCAACATGCCCGCAATCCTGAGCGCAATGTGCAGATCGGCGGCAAGAGTACTGTATTTGCGCCGGTCTACGGCCCTCCCTTCGTCCGCGACCTCGATGGTCAGCGGCGCTATGCCACCATCGAGGATTTTCGAAAATTCGTGAAACTGGCCTATATGGCGCCGGCCATGCATCATTCCGGCGGTACGGTGTGCGAACCCGTCGACATTGCCGTCAACAAACGCCATCTGGACATGGTCTATACCCATATCCGCTATTCCGACAAACCGTTCATGGGTTCGGTGACAGCGCCCGAGCGGGCAGAAGACACCGTACACATGGCCCGGATGTTGTTCGGGGAAGAGTTCGTCGATCAGAATTGCGTTCTCGTCTCGCTGATCAACTGCAACTCGCCAATGGTTCTCGATGATACCATGTTGGGGGCGTTGAAGGTTTATGCCCGCGCCAATCAGGCTTGCATCATCTCGCCATTTATCGTTGGCGGTGCGATGAGCCCGGTAACCGTGGCCGGGACACTGACCCAAGTGCTTTGCGAGGCGACATCCGCGATTGCTTTCTCGCAGCTCTGTCGTCCTGGTGCGCCGGTTATTTTCGGTACTTTCGCGACAGCAATCTCGATGCAGTCGGGCGCGCCTTGTTTCGGTACTCCGGAACCCGCCCAGGTATTGATGGGGGCTGCGCAATACGCGCGACGCTACAATCTGCCCTTCCGTTCCGGTGGGTCGCTCACGGGCTCGAAGATTCCGGACGCATCTGCCGCTTATGAGAGCGCTAATACGCTCTGGCCGGCAATGATGGGTGGCGTTAACTTCATGTTGCACGCCGCAGGTTGGCTGGAAGGGGGGCTTGTATCTTCCTTCGAGAAATTCATCATGGATTGCGATCAACTCGCCGCTGCCCAAAAATTCGCTGGTGGGATCGATATGTCTGAAAACGCGCAGGCGATGGGGGCTATCCGGGAAGTCGGGCCTGGCGGGCATTACCTCGGTTGCCAGCATACGCAGGACAATTTCAAGACTGCCTTTCATGTCTCCTCGGTTGCTGACAGCAACTCCTTCGAACAATGGGAAATCGAAGGAAGCAAGCGGACCGAAGAGCGAGCGAACCAGATCGCCCGCAATTGGCTCGATGCTTATCAACCGCCTGCGCTTGAAGAAGGTATCGATGAAGCGCTGCGTGAATACATCCAGCAGAAAAAGGATTCGATGCCTGACGCGTTTGGCTGAAAAGGTTCCTCCGTGTCGGAGGCCCATGCCCGCAAAAGAGTTGGCGATGCTATCACCAAAAGCGTCTGGAAACTGAGCGCGCCGACAGGGGTGCGCCGGGGCCGGCATCGTAAGCCCTGATGGTGTAGCGATGCCATCCGCTTCAAATCTCTTTGTGGCATTGCACACTCCGCTCGGCAAGGCGCTATCGCCGTTCGGATTGAGCGTTTTCGGCTGGTTCGAGCCGCTTCCTGATGAGATTCAGTGCCGTTTGGGCAACACCAACAACCGGCTTATGGCGGCCCTCATCGGTAATCGCCCCGTGGATGGTCAGCATAGGATGTGGCCGGTCTTTCGCGCTTCGCCAGAGAATTCCGATGGCCTGCCAGATCCATTGGATCGTTGGACGAAGCGCGTTATCGACCCGATCGCCAATGAATTCTCAGCTGAGGTTGCTTACCCGTTTGGTGCCGAGATCTATCCGTTCCAGCGCTGGGCCAAGCGAGCCATGGGCCTGCAGGCGTCGCCTCTCGGTATTCTCGTTGATCCCGATCACGGTCTCTGGACGGGATTTCGTGCCGCGCTGATTTTCCCGGAAACCTTCGACTTTCCATCTCAGGTACATCGGCAACATCCTTGCGATACATGCTCCGAGAAACCGTGCCTAACAGCCTGTCCGGTCGGCGCTTTCAGCGACAGCGGCTTTGCGGTGAATGATTGCCGAGGTCATCTTGCCAGCAGGCAGTCACCCGATTGCCTCGATATAGGTTGTATTGCACGGGCTGCATGTCCCGTGGGTATCCCCTATACCGCTGCCCAAATTCGCTTTCACATGGTGGCTTTCGCCCCTGATGCCAACACGCCGAGGCGCTAGCGCTGTATCAGGCCCGGCGGCGTCCGCGTCGCTCGCGCGCCGGCTTGGCGCTTTGTTCTGCAGCGGTAGCGTTTTTCATTGGACCGATCTTCTTGACCACTTCGTCTAAGCTTGGTCGACGATGATCGCTGACAGCAACATGTTCGTCGATGGCGCCGCGCATCGCTTCCAGGTGTTCGCAAGAAGTGCCGCAGCAGCCGCCAATAATGCGCGCGCC
>JAHEHW010000055.1 GCA_024639745.1 Salaquimonas sp.
GTTCCAGGGTTGTCCTATTATCACCAAATAAACGCCAGCCAGAGGGTCCGCCTGTGTGCCAAAAAGCCCAAAATTCCCGATCAGGAAAATCGCCAGAGCACAACCATAAAGGGTGACAAACCCCCATATGACAGAATGGCACATGACATGCTCCTTAATTAAAGCACGGGCTGTGGGTGAAAGGCTAAGGGACAGGGTGAGAATATCCGCTCCGAACAGCGGGCTGACGGTCGATCAGTATTCACGCTCATAAAAGATGCCAGCCTTGCTCTCTCCGCTTTGACTTGCTTCGCCCCTGAGTTTCAGCCCCTGTCCAATATCAAGATTGATTGTCGCCTTGCTAGTACCGGCGGATTCGCCTTGTTCGACGCCGATATAGGTACGGTCATTGATGTATTTACCGACACCCACAGTGGTCTCCCCGGATTCCGCGTCAGTTCGAATGTCGATATTGTCGACACCGAGAAGATTCTGAAAACGGCTCATCAGCGAAGAGTTTCCACCTTTTCCGGCGAGTACCGCGGCTGCCTGTGCCAGTTGCGCGATCTGCAGAGCCGAAAGGTTCTCGATATCGCGCCGGAAAATCAGCCGCGCCAGGATTTCATCTTCGGCGAGTGCCGGCGACGAAGACAGGGCAAATTCCGGCGCATTTGCCGGGCCGAACACGCGGACCGTGATAGCGGTGTCTTCGACCTGAGTCTCAGCGCGAATATCGATATCTGGTATTAGAGAGCCGGAGAAAGTGGCGTTGCCGGATGTGAAATCGAGCCGGCGATCCAGAAGATCCAGGCGTCCGCGGATTAAATCGAACCCGCCGTCCGCCTGTGGTGCACTCAAAGGTCCGAAAAGCTCGACACGTCCGCCGAGTTCCGCATCGATCCCACGTCCTCGGATGAAGATTTGATTGGGAGCATTCACGATGACATCGAGCGTCAACCCGGATGCGTTCGAACCGGAACTTTCGGGTTCAAGACTTTCGGCTTGCTGCCTTACCGTCTGGTTCGCGTTTCGATGTTGAACGTTGAGCCGGGATACGCTGGAGGGGAGGCCGTCTGGAACCGTTATGACGGTGCGGCCGAGATCGACCTGCCCAGTCAGTGAAGGCTCGCCGATCAGGGGACCCTTCAGCGAGAGTTTGGCATCCAGCTTGGTATTGACGATCCGACCATCACTATAGACCGCATTTCGCACATCCACAGAAATATCTGCAGGAAAATTCTGATCGCCGCTAAGAGAAACGTTGCCTTGACCCGAAAGTTGTCCGCCTGATGACAAGTTTCCGGTGAGGCTTGAAATGGATACGCTTTCGCCGGTCAGATCGATTTGCGTTGCGAGATCCTCGATGGCGATCCCCGATGGCGCATGTACCAGCCTCGCGCCTTGGGAAACGACCCTGCCGTTGATCGCGGGCTGTTGTGCATTTCCGGTCACGGTCATGTTGACCTCGGCGTTACCGGTTAGACTGACCCCATTTTGCGCGAGCGTGACCGCGAGAATGGCAAAGGGAACATTCCCGTTCACTTTGAGATCAAGGCCGGGCCCCGATTCAAGAGCCACTGAACCGCCCGCATTGAAGGAAAGTCCCTCGTTACCGGAAGCATTGGCATCAAAACGTACCGACCGGTTGGCGAACTTGCCGTTTATCTTGATGTCAACAGGATCAACACCGCCGGATCGCATCTGCGCGACCTGCGCACCTGAAAGCGAAATGTCGAAATCGGCGACCGGGTCACTGGCCTTGCCGGTCACGTCGACGGTTCCACTGACCCGACCCTCAGCCCCAAGTTCGGATGCGAACGCATTGACGATACCGGCATCGACCCGGTCGAGTCGGATATCAAGATCCAGCATGTCGCCCGCGCTGCCCGAGATGACAACCTGACCGCCGCCAATGGTGATTGCCGCGCGCTGAATCCGTACGCCACCGGATGGCAATTCCACCGTGACAGGCTCTTCGATTGCGACTTGGATTCCCTTGAATACGGTCTTTGCTGTATCGATTCTCAGCGCCATGGGCTGGTCGCCTGCCGCCAGCATTCCGTTTACTTCGAGCGGCATTGTGTCAACTTTGGCGGTGAGATCGAAATCCGTGTTAAGGCCTTCAGCATCAAGGTCGAGGTGTAGGTCGTTAACGCTGGTTGTGCCGGCCATCAGCTCCTTTAGGCGGACAGTACCACTCAGTACCGGGCGCGATAGATAGTCCTGCGCCTTAATATCCGCAGACAAGCTGGCAAGCCTGTTACCCGCAACCACGAGGTCGGCGCTTGAGGCTTTGAGTGAGGCAATTGCCACACCATCATCGTTACTGAATTGAGCCGACCCGGAAATCGAACCATTTGCTTCCTGCAGCGCCAGCGCAGCGAGGGGGCGTATTTCTTGCAGATCGAAGGAAAGCTCGCCACTCGGCACGAAGGCATCGTCGAAAGCAAGTTGCCCGATAATCTGGTTGTCGCCATTTTCGATCCGGAATTCCTCGAGCACGCGCTGATCATCCACCATGTGGAACCGCCCGTCGCCGCTTATCGGCAGGCCGTCCACGGCACCGCTCAGTGTTAGCGTCAGATCGGGTTCGTCCATGTTAGCGACTCCCGAAACGGCGAGCGCCAGATCTTCAATCCGCTTGCCATTGACCTCGATCCTGTCCGAACTGGCTTCGAGATCAATCAGGGGACCGGTCAGCGGACCATTGGCCTGCATGATCACTTCAGCCGCCCCGGAAGCTTGCGGGACAAGGCTCTGCAAATCGCTGATGGACGTTGCTAGAGACATTTCCACGTCTTCGCCGGAAAGGCTGGCATTCCCTTGTGTCTGAAAACTTGCACCATCGACGGATAGGTCCGCGACCTGGATGGTGCGAATTTCAGCGAAAATGGCGGAGATATCCGCCGACGCTGTCACCGGTTGGTTCAGCCTGTCCGAAAGAGGGGCGGGAAGGGCGCTAGGCTGAACCGTAACCGTTGGCGATAGCTCGATTGCAAACGGAGCCAGTTCGACAACGCCTTCCGCGCTGGCCTCGATGCCCCTGTTTACTGCCTCGACGGATTGAAGGCGAATGCGTTCGCCCTCTGCCATTCCGTTTACGGAAAGATAGGTTGCTCCCTGGAGGAGTTTCGCCAATTGCTCGTTGTCGCTTCTCGCTTCGGAAAGCTCGGCTTCAATTTCGAAATTGCCCGTGCGCTCTGAAAGGTTGAAGGAAGGCGCGAAAAGCCGCGTCCGGAGACCGACTAACGCCACCGTTCCGGCATCGACCAGAGGGATGTCACCTGTTATTTCGACGGACGCGGCCTCGCCTGAACCCTCGATCAAAAAGGCAATGTCTTTTGGCGCCAGATTATCGACGCCCGGGATGATTCCGGCCAGGTTGATGGCCGCCTGCTTGGCTGACAATCCGCCCGTGATCGAGTTCTGTCCCTCGGGATCGAAGGTGCCGGTTGCGGCAGCGAAAAACTTGCCGAAATCCAGCTTTGCCGTTTGAACCTCTATCCGGCCATTGCCATCGCGCTGCGCAGCGAGATCGATCTGCATCCTGCCAGCAAGGAGATCACGGTAGGCGGGCGGCGAAAGTTTCTCCGGAAATCCCGAGCCGTTGAGAGATAGCCGCGTATCGGGGCCGTCGATACCGGCAGATCCCGCGAGGTCGAGAACCGCTTCGCCGCCGACTTCGGCGCCCGCATCGACCTGCCAGTTAGAAAGTGGACCTTGACCGGAGAGCCGGATCGCGGTCGATGGTTTGCCGGGAAGGTTTAGTATTCCAGCAAGCAATCCATTGGCCGCCTCGGAAAAAGCGAGGTCTATTCCCGCTTCTCCCGCCTCGGGACGGTAGGCGAAGGTCAGATCTGCCTCACCATCGCTGCCGCTCGTTTTCTGCGCTTGCACTTTCCCGCCGATTTCGATCGGCGATCCGGTCACTTTGAGATTTCCATCTAACCGCAGTGCGGCGGCAACGCCCGCCACGGGTTCAGCGATTTCGATTTGGCCGACGCGAAAGGAGGCTATATCGATCTCGATGGGCAGCCCCGCAGATCCACCGTTATCAGAGGCTGGCGTATCATCTGAAGAGGCTGGCAACCGCAAGAGCGCCACCCGGTCGACCGATATCGATTGCGCGTTGAATTGTGCGGTAATAAGCGACAATGGCGACCATTCGACGCCGATGCCGTCGATTTCCAGGTAGGCGCCCTGATTGTCTGAAAGCCGGACCCGGTCGACGCCGAGCGAGCCGGAAAGGATACCATTAAGGCCAGTAATTTCTACCTGTTGCTGCTCGCTGGAGGCTACCGAAGAAATCGTGGATGCGAGCCAGACCTTTCCGGGCGATGTCATCGTGATGGCCACAATTGCCAAAAGGAAAAGCGAGAGCAACCCGCCGATAGCAAGAGCTGCGAGGCGCAGCAGTCGGCGGACCTTACCAGGTGAACGGGGTTCGCTGTTTTGCAATTGCGGAGCCATACCGCCTGTTTACCTCGAATTGTGCCAAGGGTATGGAATTCTGCAACTTAAATCGGAAACCAATCCGTCAAAGTCAATTAGGACCCAACCTAAAAGGCTTGTCCGATCCCCGCATAGATACCGAAATCGTCGTCATCATCTTCCGGATCAAGAGGTACACCGACATCAAGGCGCAGCGGACCAAACGGCGTCTGGTAACGGATGCCTCCGCCTACCCCGACTCTAAGATCGCCAGGGTCTGGCGCTTCGGATTCATAGGCGTTCCCGGCATCGATGAAAGCAACTATGCCCAGACTATCTGTCACGGGGATGCGAGCCTCCACTGAAGTCTCAAATATTGATAACCCGCCAGTCGGTGTTCCGTCTTGATCCTTTGGTCCCGCGGCCTGATAGGCATAACCTCGGATCGAGCCGCCGCCCCCCGCATAAAAGCGGCGGTCGGCCGGTATATCTTCTAGGTCTGCGCCGGTGATCGAGCCGACAGCTAGGCGCGCCGCAAACGTCACGCCATCCTCAATTGGCGTATAATATCCACGCACCTCTGCTTTTCCGGTAACGAAACTCGCGCTTGTCTCGATGTCGTGGGCGGGCTCTAGCAGGGCGGCAAACCGATAGCCGCCTTTTGGATCGAGCTTTTCGTCGCTACCATCATAGGCATATTCAAGCGGCGTGCTTAATATCAAATGACTTGTTACGTCACCTCCCGGAGGTTCTTCGATTTCCGATCGATCCAGATCTATGGCCGCAGAGAATTCGTTTCGGTCATCAGGCTTGAACTTGATGCCAGAGCGCCCCCGTACAGACCTTTTAACAAATGCATCAGTATTTTCGGAAAGGGCCCTTGCACTGGCCGTAAAGCTTGTCGTAGGGCCAAAAATGCCTGGTTTTTCAAAGAGGATTGCACTCGAATAATTTAATTCACCTAAGTCCCCGGTCTCTCCAATTCGACTGATCGCACCTTCAATTCGAAGTTTCTCGGCTCTTCCGAAAAGATTTCGATGTCCCCAGTAACCCTCAATCCCGAAGCCATCAGAACTGTCATTGGAATAGGTGGCGCCTACGCCAAAGTAACGCATCTTGCGTTCTTTCACTTCGATTTCGACCGGCACCATACCGGCAGCATCGAGCGCGTTGCCGGGCGTTACGGTGACGACCTCGAAGACTTCGAGGTCGAGCAAATGTCGACGTGCTTCGGAAAGTTCTTCCGGCGAATAGAGTCTTCCGGGGACGATGCGCGATTGCTCGGCGATGAAGCCGGTCTCGACTGCCGCATTGCCCGTGATAGTGGGTGCCGCCAAGGATGCTGTCGGACCCGCCGCCACCTCAATGAGGACATCTAGCGTCCTGCTTTCGTGGTCCGCTTCGATCCGGCGATCGGCGATTTTCGCGAATGGATGCCCCTGGCGCCGAAGCTGGGCGATGATCGCGTCTTCCGCCTGAAAGACGACTTCAGAACCCGCGGGCGCTCCCGATGCAAGACCTACAGCTTCCGGTGAAAAGCCCGCCGTATCGCCGGTAATCCGCACGCTGCCAAAGGAGAATTTCGGACCTGCATCGACCGAAATCGCTACGTCTACCGGGTCGGAACGGTCGAACTCTGCTGTCGGCGGTAGCTGGTCGAGCGGTGTGCCCTCGATCCGGATTGTAACGACGCCTCCGTAATAGGCCTGGCTGTAGAGCGCGCCGATCAAGTTATCTCGGTCGGAACGCGCCTTGGCCATTACGCCAAGTGATCCGGATACCGGCTCTTCCTGGTCGGCAATCAGGGAAGAAAAGTCCTCGATTGTCGACGCTTCGTCCGGTGTAAGTCCGGTCTGTGAGAAGCGAACGCTGTAATAGGTAGGATCGACCACTTCGAACTGCTGCTCTGGTTCGTCCTGGCCCAAACCAAAAAAGCCTTGTGCTTGAGACTGGACAGGCGGTGATAACAACAGGCATGCGAAACCAATCGCCGCGACAAGCATCGCCGCGGACATGCGAATGCCCGATAAAATGGCTTTTAAACTAGCCAACCTTTCCCCTGCCGTTTGGAATATTGACGGCCCTTGTCTGTCTTTACGCATTCACTTTAGTGCAGACCTTGTCCGCAGACCAACCGCAATGATCGAGCGTAAAACTAGGCGGATCGATCGATACGATCGGCAGCTTTCCTATCTTATAACCTATGAACGCATCATGAACGGAAAATTTGAACAAAACCCTTTCATTTCCAGTCTTTCGACGCTTATTCCCTGCCATTGCGGCATATCTGCCACGGAGTTTGGTCTCTCCAAGACCATTTGCGATTGACACAAAGCCGCATCGTCGCATGATTCAACCTCATTGTTTGGTCCCCTAGGAGCTGTCGTCGGCAATGAAGAATTTAATCCTGTGCTTTATCTTTCCGTTGCTGGTCTCGACAAGCATATCGAACGCTCAACCCTTTGCCGCTTTCGACAAGGCGTCGGAGGAGGTGCTGAACGACCCGCATGATCTGGCATTTGGCCCTGACGGCATGCTTTACATCGCCGACAAATTCGGCTCCCGCATCGTGGTAATGGATCCTGAAACCCTGACCGTAGAGCGGGTCATCCTCGAAGGTAAACTGCCCGGGGTTCATGACATAGCTTTTGCAGGAGATGGTAGCGCGGCCATCGCAATCACCAGTCTGGGCATTGTTGCAGTCTTTCCTGATCTTCTCGGTGCGGACCCGCAACCTTCTCTAACCCTAGCCGCCAGCCGGACGGAAGGGGCTGCCATTCATCCTGACGGCACGATCTACGCTATGGCGGGAGGATTTGGTCAATTGATCGCTTACCGCGGAGAAGAAGTGGTTGCAACGGCGGCGGGGCTTTCGGGTGCCCATGACGTTGCTATCGATCTAGAGGGCAATGTCTGGGCGGCTGACAATTTTTCAAGGCGTCTCGTGAAGTACTCTCCTTCGCTTGAGGTGCTCAAGGTTCTTGACGATCCTAAATACGGGTTTGCAGGTCCACGGTATATGGATGTGGACCCTCAAGGGAGACTGCTTGTCGCGGATCAGGATGCGCACAGCATCCTTCTGATCGATCCGGATGCCGGCGAGAGTGGGGAATTGCTCGGTGTACTGGGCGACGGTTTTCCGGGAAAAGGGCCTAACCAGTTTGACGATCCAGAAGGCGTTGTCGTCCGCGACGGGCGGATATTCATTGCTGACTCGGACAACAACCGTATCGTACGCTACGTTAGCGCCCTATTCTGAATGATCACCAAAGGTTAACCATCAGAGGCTTTGCCGGACAAGTTCCGCCCCTGCACCAAGCGCCTTCAGTTTGCCCACCGCAACGCTTCTGGGTAGGGGTGCCATTCCGCAATTGGTGCATGGATAAAGCCGCTCTGGATCGACGAATTCCATGGCCTTTCGGATCGTCGTGGCAACTTCTTCCGGCGTCTCGACCGCCTCGGTGGCGACATCGATCGAACCAACGAGCACGTCCTTGTCTTTCAATAGGCCGATCAGGTCGATCGGTACCCGGGAATTGGCGCATTCGAGCGATACTTGCTGTACTTTCGCCTTGTTCAATTCGGGGAAGAACATCTCGTACTGGCGCCACTCGCTGCCCAACGTTTTCTTCCACTCGATATTTTCCTTGATCCCGTAACCGTAACAGATGTGGACCGCGGTAGTGGCCGTGATGCCCTGGCAGGCGCGGTTGAGTGTGTCGAGGCCCCATTCGACCGTCTCTTTAGGAAAGGCATTGAAGGCCGGTTCATCGAACTGTATGACATCGGCCCCGAGTGCGACGAGTTCCTTGGCTTCCTCGTTGAGGAGTTCCGCAAATGCCATCGCCATTTCCGGCCTGCTGCCGTAATGCGCATCAGCGATGGT
>JAHEHW010000395.1 GCA_024639745.1 Salaquimonas sp.
CTACCGGTCGGAGAACGCGCAATTTACAGGCTCCTCGAAAACCGGGGCGGAGAATTGCGGGTTACGGAATCCAATGGCTCCGCGGTAAAGCGTTTGCAGAACAAGTTTTCCTCAGCAATAGAGTCCGAGCATCGTGGCAAATTTTATCGCCGCAATATGGGGATTACGATTCTGGGTATCGCCCTCTCGGTGATTGGCCTGATCCTTCTTTTTGTATTCGGCGGTCTCAACGAGGACGCCATCGGGATCATCATTGCCGTCGGCGTCGGCGGCACGGTGCTTGTTTCGATGGCATCGCGCATTGTGCTTGGCTTTACAGTCAGACAATCATTGGGATCCAGGATCATGGCCGTGATCTTTGCGGGCATATTTTCATTCGTGTTCATGGCGGCCCTCATCCCTATTGCGATTCAGTCGTTCGCGAGCTTCGACCGGCCGCTGGTAATGACGGCAATCATCGGAATTGCAATTCTCAACGTTTTATTCTTCTTTCTGCTGGGAGCACCGACTGCCATCGGTCGTAAGATGATGAATGGAATCGAAGGTTTGAAAAACTACATCAATCTGGCTGAAAAAGATCGCCTCAACCTTGCAGGTGCGCCGCAAATGTCGCCGCAGCATTTTGAAAAGGTCCTGCCATACGCCGTTGCTCTCCGGCTTGAAAAACCTTGGACGAAAGCCTTCGAGACATGGCTCGCATCCGCAATTGCTGCTGGTGCCGTTGCGGCCACCTGGCAGCCCGGCTGGTATCATGGCCGAAGCTTCCAGCCCGATTCGATCGGCAGGTCTATACGTGAAATTTCCGGTTCGATCGAATCAAGTCTTACAGAGGCCATGCCGGCGCCGAAATCGTCCTCGTCCGGCTTCTCCGGCGGAGGCGGTTTTTCCGGCGGCGGTGGTGGTGGCGGCGGCGGAGGCGGCTGGTAAACGCACCAGCGGCTGGGGCGCCTTAGCGGGTAACGATAACTGGCGTCCGACCCGCACCCTTTCGAACAGGTAGAGAATATCATCATTATGCATTCGGATACATCCGTAGGAAGCGAATCCACCGATCGAACGAGGATTAATCATACCATGGATGGCATACTGACCATCTCCGCTCAGAACCAGTGCTGCAGCGCCATTGGATTTTTGGGTGACCCTTCGGGAATTACATCCGGAATACCCGGCTTTTCACGCTTGTTTTGAGGGGTCGGCTGCCAGGCGGGTCTGATATGTTTCGAACGGATAAGTCCCTGTCCGGTGGTCCACTGTTTATTCGCCCGTCCCTCGCCCACGGTATATTGCAAGGCTTTCCTGCAGACACAGGTCCGAGTGATGGCGATTTCGAAGAGGCTTACGTGACCGCCCGCATCAGGGTACGATTTTCCGAGCAGGAATTTCGAAAACTGGTCGAAATCGTACTCGATCACAAAAAGCGCTACACGATCTGATACGCGCTGGTGACAGCCAGTAATTGCGTCGGCTATATCGCCTCGATGGCCAAGGATATGAGCCTGAAGGCACTATTGATCCCAGATTATCCAAAATACTACGTAGCCCGGATGGGCGAGCTTAATACGCCAAGTTGAGGGTCCAGCGTGACAGGCCCGCTTGCGATGCGATAGAAATTGCAATGTCGGAGGCACAAATGCACGGTGAAACGCTTGATTTCAGACAGGCGATAATTTTTCTATTTGCTGCTGGAATCGTCGTACCACTCTTTCGCCGGGCAGGCATAAGCCCGGTTTTCGGTTTTCTTCTCGCGGGCCTTGTGATTGGCCCGCATGGACTTGCGCGCTTTGCCGCCGATTTGCCCTGGCTTCATTATCTTTTGATCGAAGATATCGAGAGAGTGAAGGCCTTGGCCGAACTCGGTGTCGTCTTCCTGCTTTTTATGATTGGGCTGGAACTTTCGATGGAGCGCCTGTGGTCAATGCGAAGACGCTTATTCGGCCTTGGCGGCGCCCAGATAATGCTGACTGCGGTGGTGATATCGGCCATCGCATCCTTCTTCGAAAACACGCTGGCCGCAGCCGTCGTGCTGGGGTTTGGTTTTGCATTGTCCTCGACGGCAATCGTCATGCAACTGCTCACGGAAAACAGGCGTTTGGGCACTGCAACCGGCAGGATGGGTTTTTCGATTCTTTTGTGCCAGGATATCGCGGTTCTTCCGATTTTGCTTCTGGTCGGCGCGTTCGCTGTCGAAACCGCTCAAAGCGGCCTATCCATCGCCATCGCTTTTGGTCGAGCAATCCTTGAGGCGCTTGTTGCAATGGCGGCGATCTTGTTGATCGGAAGAATAGTCATCGGGCCTATCCTTCGCTTTTATGGAAGAGCCGCCAATCGGGAAATGTTCATAGCCCTGGTCTTACTGATCGTTATCGGTACGGCAATCGCCACAGAATACGCAGGGATGTCCATGGCGCTGGGCGCCTTTCTCGCCGGCCTTCTTCTGGCGGAAACCGAGTATCGTCACGAGATCGAAGTTGATATCGAACCGTTCAAGGGCTTGCTCCTGGGCCTGTTTTTCCTTTCCATCGGGATGAGCATCGATGTTTCAGCAATATTCGACAATCCGATC
>JAHEHW010000396.1 GCA_024639745.1 Salaquimonas sp.
CCTTCAACCAACGGACAAAGCCGGGAATGGGAGAAAGGGTCACAAATGTTTTCAGGCCCGGGATTTCCTTGCGGAGGTCCTCGACCACCTGCTTGATCAGGAAATTGCCAAACGACACTCCGCGAAGTCCCGCCTGACAGTTGGAAATGGAATAAAAGACGGCGGTATCCGCTTCCGCATCCGTCAGTATATTGCGATCATCTGCGAGGATGGCCTGGATCGAGTCAGGGATACCCTTGGCAAGCGCCACCTCGACAAAGATCAAGGGATCGTCTGGCATTGCCGGGTGGAAGAAAGCGTAACAACGACGATCCTCCGGCTGCACTCTCCGCCTGAGATCGTCCCAATCATTGATGGCATGAACCGCTTCATATTTGATGATCTTTTCGAGTATGCTCGCAGGCGTATCCCAACGGATCCGCCGCATCACCAGGAAACCGCGATTGAACCAGGATGAAAAGAGATGCTGGAAATCGAGGTCGGTGCGCTGGAATTCCGGATGCTCCCGCAACATTCCCAGCAGTTTCTTGCGCATGCCGACAAGTTGAGCGGTGGCGTCGGGCACCTGGTTGATCCGCCGCAAAAGTTCCTGTCTTGGCGGTTCGACAGCCTGGATCAAGCGATCGAGATTGACGGCCGTCGGGTCGGCGGCATAGGCCTCGTTCATCCGGGCGATCACATCGGTATCGATGTCGAGCTTCTCACTGAGAAACCGGAAAAACTCGGCAGTCTCCTCATCGTTAAGACCGTCAAAGCGCTTCAGAACAGATTCGGCGAACTTGTGGCCGGAAATCTCGCCCTGACTTGAAAGAAGCGATTCGCACAATGCCTCGATCGAACGATCATCCAGCAAACGGGCCGAGCGTGGTCTGCGCTCGAAAAGCGTCGAAAGGATATCCGTCAGGAAGCTGTTGCGGCTCATATGGCTTCACCCATCACCAGATCAGGCAAAATGGTCGCGATCCCCGGAAAGATACACAAGATGATAATCGCAAGAACCATGCAGATCACATAGGGCATCGACCCCCAGAGGATTGTCTTCAGCTTGATATCGGGAGCAATTCCGTTGATGACGTAGAGATTGAGCCCCACCGGCGGCGAGATCAGCCCGATCTCCATGTTGATTGTCAGGATCACTGCGAACCATATCGGGTCGAAGCCGGCATTGACGATGATAGGCAGCAGGATCGGCGCAGCCATCAGGATGACAGCGACCGGCGGTAGAAAAAACCCTGCGATCAAGAGGAAGATGTTGATTGCGCCCATCAACACCCAACGGTTTACCTCAAGCGTTCCGATCCACTCTGCAATTGACTGGGTGATGAACAGCGAAGAAAGCATGTAACTGAACACCCCCGCTGCGGCGATGATAAAGAGGATCATCACGCTCTCGCGCGTCGAATCGCGCAGCACTACCCAAAGAGCGGCTGGGCTCCAAAGTCGGTAGATGATCATCGCGATAACCAGGCACAATAACGCCCCCACGGCGGCAGTCTCCGACGGCGTGGCGATGCCGCCGTACATGGCATAGAGGACACCGAGAATGATAGCCAGAAACGGCAGGACACGCGGCAAGATTTCGAATTTCTGGGCCCAGGTATACCGCGTTGCCGATAGCGCTTCGTGACCGCCTTGACGCCAAGTGGAATACAGCGACCAAACCATGAACAGACCGACAAGAAGGATTCCCGGAAATACACCTGCTAGGAAAAGGCGCCCTATCGACTGCTCGGTGGCAATACCATAAACGATCATTGTGACTGATGGCGGTATCAGGATTCCGAGGGTCCCGCCGGCAGCGATCGAACCGGCGGCAACTCCGTCTGGATAACCGCGCTTGCGCATTTCCGGAATACCCATCTTGCCGATCGCCGCACAGGTGGCAGGCGAGGACCCCGACATGGCCGCAAAGAGTGCGCATGCTCCAAGGTTGCTGATGACGAGCCCCCCGGGAACGCGAGTCAACCATCTTTCAAGCGCTTCATAGAGATCAGCCCCGGCCCTCGTAGATGCAATGGATGCCCCCATGATGATGAACATCGGGATCGACAGCAGGGCGAAATTGTCGAGTTTGCCGAACAAGATTTCAGGCATCAGCTCCAGTGAACGCAGGCCATCGAAAGACAGCAGAAACCCGGCGGAAACGACCAACAGTCCAACAGCGACGGAGATTCCTGAGAATAGTACCAAAACGGTAATTATGGCGACGAGCGCGCCGAGAAGAAGCGGGTCCATCAGCGATCCTCCAGTCCGAATGGCTGGTCGATTTTTAGAATAACGGCAACGAAATCCGCGATGAGTTGCAGCAGGAAAAGACCGAGACCCACAAGCAGCGAAAGATAGGGGATCCAAAGCCGTACCCCCCAGACTGTGTCCGACCGCCAGTTACGGTCATAGGCCAAAAGCCAGAATTCGACGGCATAAAATAGCATGATGGAGACGACGACGATCGAGGCAAGGAGCACAACAATAGCGAGCAGCCGCCTACCCCTATTTGATAGGATCATCGGGAAGAGATCGACATTGACGTGCCCGCGCAAGCGCTGCACGTAAGGCAGACCGA
>JAHEHW010000397.1 GCA_024639745.1 Salaquimonas sp.
GGTATCTCCGGGAAGAATGCAACCGTTGCCGACTATCCGATCGATGAATGGCAAAGGGTGATCGAGCTCAATCTCAACGGCACCTTCTATACCAACAAGGCAGTCGTGCCGCACATGCAAGCGAACGGGTATGGGCGGATCGTCAACGTGGCATCCGTTGCGGGCAAGGAAGGGAATCCGAATGCTTCCGCTTATTCGGCATCGAAAGCCGGTGTTATTGGATTCACGAAATCACTCGGTAAGGAACTCGCCGAACTGGATATCGCGGTGAATTGCATCACCCCGGCGGCGGCGCGGACAAGGATATTCGACCAGATGACGGAAGATCATATCAACTACATGTTGTCGAAGATTCCGCGCGGCCGCTTTGTCGAAGTCGAGGAAGTTGCGTCCCTCGCCTGCTATTTGGCAAGCCGGGATAATTCATTCACGACCGGCGGCGTTTTCGATATATCCGGTGGCCGGGCCACCTATTAGGACAGTATTCAGAGGAAGAATTATGAAACCAGATCTATTGCTGATCGGCGGCACCACACCCAGGGTGATCGCCGCGCTCGAAGATGCTTTCAGCGTTCACCGGGGTAATGATGTCGAGGACTGGAACAGCTTCCTTGACGAAAATGGCGAGAAAATCGTTGCCGTTTCTACCACAGGTCACGACGGTCTGAAACCTGAGATTATGGAAAGGCTTCCGAACCTCAAAATCATTTCGGGTTTCGGTGTCGGCTACGACGCAATCGATGCGAACGGCGCCGCCCAACGCGGGATCATCGTTACTCACACCCCCAATGTGCTGAACAAGGACGTTGCAAACACAGCAATCGCATTGTTGCTTGCCGTCACGCGCCGCATCGTGCGGGATGATGCTTATGTACGGGCGGGCAAATGGACCGGTTTCGGCTCGGCGCCGCTCACGGAATCGATCGAAGGCAAGACAGTGGGCATTGTCGGGCTTGGTAGGATCGGTGAAACCATCGCGGAGAAGCTTTCTGCCGCATTCGACTGCCAGATTGCCTATCACGCCCGCAATGAACGTGACGGCTCGCCATATACCTACTATGCTGACCTGGTGGAGATGGCGAAAGCCGTGAAGTACATGATTGTCATCACCCCGGGCGGAGCTGCGACGCGCAAACTCGTCAATCGGGAAGTCATGGATGCGCTGGGCCCGGAAGGAACACTCGTCAATGTTGCCCGCGGTAGCGTGATCGACGAAACAGAGCTTGTCAGCGCCTTGGTAGAGGCGCGGCTCGGAGCTGCCGGTCTCGATGTTTTCGAAAATGAACCGCAGGTCCCCGAAGCGCTTTTCGCACTCGATAATGTGGTGCTGCTTCCCCATGTCGGTAGCGCAACGGTCGAGACCCGTCAGGCGATGGGCGACCTGACGGTCGAGAATCTCGTCCGCTATTTCGACGAAGGTAAGGTAACCAGCCCCGTGCCAGAGTGTCGCCATCTGGCGGTGACGGACTGAATTCCATGACGGCTGCAGCCTTGCCTTCGGAAGATGAGGTCTTAGCGGCACTGGAAGCCGAGTTCGATGAAAAGACCCTTCTGACAGGCGAACGGATTCCAGAACGAAACCTGAAGGATTGGAGTGGCCTGGGTCCGCAGATGCCTTTAGCACTGCTGCGGCCCGCTTCGACCGAAGATGTGTCGCGGGCAATGTCGATCCTGAGTGCCTATAGCGTACCCGTAGTGCCCCAGGGCGGCATGACCGGGCTGTGCGGCGGAGCCCGGCCTGTCGACAACGGGGTTGCGCTTTCGCTTGAACGGATGAACCTCATTGAAGAACTCGATCCGTCCTCGGCGACGATGACGGTGCAGGCAGGCACCGTCCTTGAGACCATGCAGGAAGCTGCGGCGGCTCGGGGTCTTTACCTGCCGCTCGATCTCGGCGCGCGGGGTTCGTGTACCATCGGCGGTAATATCGCAACCAATGCCGGCGGAAACCGCGTGATACGCTACGGCATGACGCGCGAAATGGTGCTGGGTCTGGAGACAGTGCTCGCCGACGGGACGGTGCTCCACGGACTCAACAAGATGATTAAGAACAATGCCGGGTTCAATCTGAGGCAGGTCTTCATCGGTTCGGAAGGCACTATGGGTGTAATCACCCGCGCCGTCCTGAAGCTTTCGACCCTTCCGGCTTTCTCGACCGGCGCGGTATGTTCGTTGGCCAGCTACCAGGATGTCGTCGCCTTTCTTGCCGCCGCGCGTCAGCATCTCGGACCGTTATTATCGGCATTTGAAGTCATGTGGCCGGATTACTGGCAACAGATCGCAAAGACACCGGGACTGCGAATGCCCTTGGCCCAGGGCCATGCTTTCTACGTGCTTCTCGAAGCTCAGGGCAGCGATGGGTGCCTGGATTCGCGCAAATTCGATGATTTCCTGGAGAGCCAGGCAGAAACAGGGCTATTCACCGATGCCGTAATAGCGCAATCGTCATCCGATCTTTACGATTTCTGGCTTGTTCGGGACGCGGTTTCGGAATTTGATCAAACCTTCGGCAGCCATGCGGGCTTCGACATCGGCCTGCCGGTCGCTGAGATGGACCGT
>JAHEHW010000398.1 GCA_024639745.1 Salaquimonas sp.
TCGCGTGTATACAAGGCTCAACATCAAGACGCCGGACGATTGGCACCTCCATTTGCGCGATGGCGAAATGCTGAAAGGGGTAGTCGGATACACCTCCTTTTATTTTGCGCGTGCAATCATTATGCCGAACCTGGTTCCGCCCGTCGTTACGACAGCCGATGCCAGCGCCTATCGCGAGCGCATCATGGCGGCAAAACCGAAGGCGGATTTTTTCAAGCCGCTGATGACGCTTTACCTTACAGAGGAAAGCGACGGCGACGATATCGTCGCGGGGTTCAGGGATGGGCTTATAACAGCCGTCAAACTTTATCCCGCTGGCGCGACGACGAATTCGGCAAGCGGTGTCCAGGACATCGGAAAAGTGATGCCGGTTCTAGAGAAAATGGCCGCCGCCGGGGTGCCGCTCTGCGTTCATGGGGAGATCACCGATCCGGAGGTCGATATTTTTGACCGGGAAGCGGTTTTCATAGAACGTGTTCTGGCGCCGCTTCGAAGCCGCCTGCCGGAACTCAGGATCGTGATGGAACACGTGACCACCGAAGACGGTGTCAGCTTCGTGGAATCCGGCGGTGAGGGAATTGCCGCGACGATCACCGTCCATCACCTGATCATCAACCGGAACGCGATCCTCGCTGGCGGCATTCGGCCACATTATTATTGTCTACCGGTCGCAAAGCGCGAAAAGCATCGAATCGCATTGCGGGAGGCCGCGACATCCGGCAGTCAGCGCTTTTTCCTCGGCACCGATTCGGCACCGCATGCGGACGCGGCGAAACTGCAGCCATGCGGGTGCGCGGGCTGCTTTACGGCCCCGAACGCGCTTGCCTGTCTCGCGCAGGTATTCGAACAGGAACAAAAACTCGGCAATCTGGAGACGTTCGCGTCACTCAGCGGCCCCGCCTTTTATGGCTTGGCGCCGAACGAGAGCACCGTCTCGCTGGTGCGACAGCCCCAGCCGGTCGTGTTTCCTGAAAAAATCCAGACAGGCGCCGGCGAGGTCACCGTTTTCGACCCGGGCATGCCTGTCTACTGGAACATCGAAAAAGGATGAACATGAGTAGAATTGTTTATGTAAACGGCGAATATCTGCCGGAAGAAGAAGCGCGTATTTCGGTTTTCGATCGCGGCTTTCTCTTTGCGGACGGGGTTTACGAGGTTTCCTCGGTTATCGCCGGCAAGCTAATCGACAATGCCGCTCATCTCGCCCGACTCGAACGCTCGCTCTCGGAAATCGACATGGCGGCGCCCGCAAGCTCGGAGGAGATAGAAAAGATCCAGCACGAGATGATGCAGCGCAACAACCTCGACGAAGGATTGATCTATCTTCAGGTCACCCGGGGCGCGGCTGATCGTGATTTCAATTATCCAAAAGATGCCAAGCCATCGCTGGTGATGTTCACCCAGGCCAAGAAGATTACGCAAAGCGCTGTGGCGGAAAACGGTCTCAATGTCATCAGCCTTCCGGATCTTCGCTGGCACCGCCGCGATATCAAGACGGTCCAGCTTCTTTATCCATCCATGGCCAAACAGGCCGCCAAAGAACAAGGCGCGGATGATGCATGGCTCGTCGAGGATGGCTTCGTGACGGAAGGCACGTCCAATAATGCTTGGATCGTCCTTGATGACGGGACGCTGGTAACGCGGGAATTGTCGAACGACATTTTGCACGGGATCACTCGGAAGGCGGTCATGAAACTCGCCGCCGAGCGACAGATCAGGATCGAAGAACGACCGTTCACGCTAGACGAGGCCAAAGGCGCAAAAGAGGCCTTCGTCACGAGCGCTTCGGCCTTTGTGATGCCGGTCGTTTCCATCGATGGCAGTTCGATCGGCGACGGCAAGCCCGGCGACCTGTCGAAGCGGTTGCGGACAATCTATCTTGACGAAGCCCATTCTTTCTGAACGCGGCAGGCTGTCAGGAGATTGGATTTTCTGATGCCGAAACCGACATGACGGTTTTGAACCATGGCCCTGGCCTGAAAAAGCATATTGTCACCGGATGATTGTTCCGGAAGGCTCATAATGTTTCTGTCGGTATTCGATATTTACAAAATCGGTATTGGCCCTTCGAGCTCGCATACGATGGGGCCGATGAGCGCTGCTGCTCGGTTCCTTGACGAGATCCTGAACGGCGACTGGCCGCGGCCAGCCGATGCGCAGGTCGACCGGATTCACGTATCGCTCCATGGTTCGCTGGCGTTCACCGGCGTCGGGCATGCAAGCGACCGCGCAGTCATCCTTGGGCTTGCCGGCGAACTTCCCGACACCGTCGATCCGGATCATATGGAATCGATTTTGGAGCGCGTCAACCAGACCAAGCGCGTTACGCCGAAGGACCATCCCGGGTACAATTTCGATCCGGACGAAAATCTGGTTCTGGATCGGAAGACACCGCTGCCGGGCCATGCCAATGGCATGCGGTTTCAGGCGCTCGATGCCACAGGCCGGCTGCTGATGCGTAGGGTTTACTATTCGATCGGCGGCGGGTTCGTGGTCGATGAGCACGAGCTTGAGGAAATAAAGGCGAAGAGACAACCACCCGTGGAGAAGGGGGTT
>JAHEHW010000399.1 GCA_024639745.1 Salaquimonas sp.
TTTCGCCTTCGAAGGCGCCGTCAGCCCGATGCTGGAATATGCCGCCGCCGTTGTCAGGCCAAGCGCTGAAGCCATGGCCAGGAATTCGCGCCGATCAAGCTTGCCCTCCCGGCATTCCTCGGCGAGCGTCGCCACTTTCGGATGCGGCGGCTTCCCATTGATCGTTTGTTTATCGATTGCCATTAAAATCCCTCCAATTGACGTTTATGGAACAGGCGGCAATCAATCATCCGCCTGCAGGTTATTGATCCTGCGTGGAAAACCAGAACAAGGCCATGCCAAGGTAAAAGCTTCTCCCTTGGATCCCAGAGTTTGCCCGGAAAAATCCGCGCATATCCCGCTCATCAATATCGCAACATATGAGTTACCGACCGTCAACACTGTGAGCGATCAACATTCCGATTAACCGGTATCGACGCCGCTTAAAGACAATCGAGTGCCGGATTTATAGTACCTTCCACCCATTCCGCATCAATGCCAGCTTGCCGGTGGTTATATTGTATGGAAGGAATTTCGTTACGCTGGTTCACGCGACAACAGCGGATACTGCCGCGGCCACTTCGAATGCTGGGACGGGAGACACGAATGACAAGGATGGCGCACGACCCTAAATTCCTGTCTGACCAACCCGCGGAAACCATGACCTTTCTGCTCGTGGAACGCTTTTCGGCAATGTGCTTCATAGCCGCGATCGAGGGGCTGCGGGCAGCCAATCTCGTTCTAACTCAGAAAACCTATGGCTGGCGTATCATCAGTCACGATGGCCAACCCGTAACCGCATCGAACGGCATGGTCATCCAGGTTGACGGCAGCCTGATGGACGACTTCCCGACTGACTATTTGTTCGTGGTTGCAAGCCTGGAATTCGAACCGCCCTACCAGTCACGGCTCAAGGCACGGCTGCGCCAATTCGACCGGAACGGCGTAAAGCTCGGCAGCCTGTCGCTTGGCACATGGATTCTGGCCCGCGCCGGATTGCTCGAGCGGTCGAAATGCACGATCCACTGGGAGGGCCTGCCCGCTTTTCAGGATACCTTCCCCGACATCAACGTCGTCAACGATCTGTATGTGATCGACCGCAACCGCTACACCTCCTCCGGCGGGCTTGCGGGGATGGAAATGATACTTGGGCTCGTTGCCGAAAAGCACGGCCAGGAAACGGCCATCAAGATCGCCAATAACTTCCAGCTCGATCGTATTCGCAACGCTTCCAGCCACCAGCGCTCCGGAGCCCTTGTCCGAATGGATACGATGCCGCCCAGTCTTCAGGTGGCCGTCGAGCTCATGCTCGCCAATCTGGAAGAACCGTTGACCAATGCCCAGATCGCCAAGCGCATTAACACGAGCGTCCGTAACCTCGAGCGCACCTTCCTGCGCAAGCTGCAAACTTCCCCGGCAAAATACTATCTGGCACTGAGACTCGAAAAGGCCCGCGAATTGCTGATCAACACCAATCTGCCGACCGTGGAAATCGCGCTTCAATGCGGTTTTTCATCGAGTTCCTATTTCGCGAAATGTTTCCACCGCGAATTTGTGATGCGCCCCACCGATATGCGGAAGTCCTGCTGATCGACACGTCAAGAGCAGAGCAGTATTCGGCTGCTTCCGATTATTCCGGCGCAGTTGCCGTGAAGGAATCCCGCTCTGAAAAACGTTTGAACCAGCGCGTCAGCTTCGGATGTCCCCGGCGCCAGTTCCAATCCGGATAGCGGAAATCGAGATAGCCAAGCAGTGACGCAACGGCGATCGACCCCATATTCGGCGTTCTGCCAAGCGTGGGCACCCATTCTTTTTCAATATGATCGATCCCGTTCCTCACTTTACGCATGAGGCCTTCGGACCAATCGGACCACTGGTACTCCGGGGGACGGAGGCCGCGTTCGTAACGGTTGGCGACAGCTGAGTCCATGATGTTGTCGGCTAACGCCTCCAGCGTCATGATCTTGAACCGCTTGTCGCCGGAGCGCGGCATCAGTTTCTTGCCATCATGCAGGCTATCAAGATAGGCGCAAATCACGCGGCTGTCGAAGAGCACCGTTCCGTCATCCAGAACAAGCGCTGGGATTTTCCCAGTCGGATTGTCTTCCATGAGACGCTCGTTCGGATTGATCACCGTCGTCGACGCTTCAAGGAGTTCGAGACGGTCGAACAGATCGCGCTCACGCGCAACCAGCAGACATTTGCGGACGAATGGCGATGCGGGCGAATACCAGAGTTTCATGTAAGTGCCTCCCAACAGTCAGGGCAAAAGCAATATGACCATCCTGGCGGACGCGCAAGAAGGCTGCCGCGTTACCAACACGGATTTATTGCAACTCTTTTATGGGTGAAAGCGTTTCCCCATGGCAACAAGCGCGCTAGGTCCAAATTCTAGGGCCTAGGGTTGTGGGTTAGACAACATGCGCGCTTGAAGCCTGGCCGGGTGGTGTGGGTAGGGGAACCCGGCCGGATGCAATTACAACTCACATCCATTTCGAATCTACTAATCAATTTGTCAGATTTGCAATAGAAAAATGTACCAATTGGATAGATATTTTGACCAATTTCAAATTC
>JAHEHW010000056.1 GCA_024639745.1 Salaquimonas sp.
ATTGGCCTTGACCGGACAAGCGTTTATATCAGCAATATCATTCCCTGGCGCCCGCCCGGCAACCGCACACCCACGCCAGCGGAAATAGAAATCTGCCGCCCGTTTATTGAACGCCATATCGCACTGATCGATCCCAAACTTCTTGTCCTTGTTGGCGGAACGTCGGCAAAAATGCTGCTCAACACCAGTGAAGGCATCACGAAAATCCGCGGTCAATGGCGGCAATACGAGATCAACGAGCGCGAAGTCGATACCATCGCCACGCTGCATCCGGCCTATCTGCTGCGCCAGCCAGCCCAGAAGAGGGATTCCTGGCATGACCTGATCCAGATCAGGGAACGCGCCGTAACTCTGGGAATTCGCGAAACATAACGCTCCTCAGGATTCACTGTCCGGACAGCCCACCTCGGACAGGCGCCAGATGTCGTCCGGATAGCTCAATCCGTTCACACTTCGCTCAGAGAGGTATCATTTTCGAATAGCCACTTGTCGGGACCGACTTACGTTTTCTCACCGACTAGCCAGTCGTTAGAGAATTATCAAGATTTGAAAAATCTGCCGCCCGATCCACCTCGAGCAAATCAAGAAAATCGGCGCCAGCCTCAATCTCCAAATTGTAATTGCCGTCATTCACATGCTCGATACCGTCAATCGTTTTGGCATCTTCGGTACCACCAGTGGGCAGATGACCCTCGCTGCAATATCATTATCAATTGCAGCTTGAAGATTTCTTCAGGAGATTCGGCAATCGGCGAGAATCCCGGCGGATGGCGCATTATGCCGTTAACTTGTTGCACGACTGGCGGCTTTTTATCAGGATCGGAAAAATCGTCACTATATTTGCTGCCTGCCACGCCGATTGCATATCCCGGTCTTCCATCCTCAGATAAATCAACGTTAAAAATCGAGCGGCCCACCGGGTATCGCGGCTCAGTATCGCTGACGATACCACCGCCAAAATCACCAATTCATAACCGAGCCAACAGATCGCGAATTTCTTTCTCCGAGGCCTCTGGAACAAGGTTCTTGATCGCAGTCATGGTAGCCTTTGACTCGCCATGCGTGAGGTGCCTTACGCCCTCTTCCGGATAAGACCTGGGATAAACCATTTGGCTCTTTACCTGGCCTTTGATGAGCCTTTGCTCCAACCCCTTTTCAGAAACAAATCGTTGAAGAGCAGCTGCGAAATCAGCTGCATCGGTTTTATTGAGATCACGACCCTGGGGCATCACCCTTTGCGGAAGTATATTCTGTGATGAACCTGCATCTATCATGCTTTACCTCGATTTATGACTCATTTTCATGGCCTTACGCCAAGCTATGATATTTTTGTATTTTATACTTTCTGTATATCCATAATATATATGTAGCCACCGAGAATCTAACCAAGCAAATAATAGCTCATCCAGGCGATGATGACGACAAACAGGTAAGCGATTGCGAAGAGCAGGCCATCGCTCGCAGTCATGCCGAGGGCCAGCAGGACAATCGGGATCGAAAAAAGCATCGGGAACAGTGGAACGAACCCGAAGAATATCATTGCCAGCGACAGGCAGATGATCGTCGCAGCCGCAAAGGCATGGGCAAACTTGGTATCGGTCAGAACGGAAAATCTTCTGTGCAGGCGGTTGTCCAATAGGTTCGCCAGCGGCCTGACTTTTTTAAGGCCGCGCCGTAGACTTTGCGCGCTGAGCTGAAATTCGAGCATTTTCTTTGGAAGCCATGGCCTCTCGCGTCCGATCACCAATTGCAGGCTGATGAAGATGATAATGAGTCCGCAGATAGCCGGGATGCCCGGGATGGCGCCCGTCGGCAAACCGCTGAGCAAAGCTGGCACGATGAGGAGCGGTCCGAAACCTCGCCGACGAACCGAGGCAAGTATGGCGTCCAAGGTAAGAGTATCGGATTGCTCAGCCGCCTTTTCCAGGCTGTCCATTACCGATCCCAGCGAACCGGATTTCGCGCTCCGCTCTTCATCTAGTGAATTCCCGTCGTGATCTTCTAGGGTTTTCATATCTGTTCAGGCGCTATCTCTGCCAGGCATTTGCGGTATCCCATAACAAAAGCCGGAGCTGTTTGCTCCGGCTTTGTTCGTTCCGCGGAATCTTATAAGGTCAGCCGTTGAAGCGCTTCTTCGCATCCGCGATCGACTCATGCACATCGGAGGCGGCTTTCAAGTCGCGTAATGCTTCGCCGCTGGCATCTTTCGCTTCTTCCAAACGCTCGACTGCCTCGTCACGCTGATCTTTGAGATCTTCGATCTTTTCGTTGTAATCGAGTTTGGCGTCAGCCTTCTGGTCTTTTACTTCAGCCTGAAGCCGCTGAATTTCGGCATCCGCTTTTTCAATCTGGGCTTCTGCTTTTTCCTTGAATACTTGTTCGACAGACATGGAGAATACCTCCTTTTCTGGTCGGTTGGTTGACTGCAAACGGCACGTGCCGCATTCAATGTGCGGCGGAACCAAACTTGCCTTTCATGGATAAAACGCAAAGGAGGCTTATTCGTTCCGAAAAAGTTCAAATCCGCGGAACAGCAGTCCTGATATGGCGATCGGTGCGCCCTTGTCACTCTATCCCCGAATCGAGAGGAAAGACTGCACCGAGATTTCTGACCACGGGTCCAGATGGCGTGCCGCTTTCCGATAGCTTTCCACAATGCGTCGCGTGATTTCGTCGGTTTCCGCCAGTTCGTCCATGACTTCGCCGGCCGCTTTTCTGGCGGCATCGAGGACCGTATCAGGATAGCGGCGCAAGGCGACCCCATGCTCACTTTGCAGCGTGGTGAGCGCCCGTGCATTCTCCCACTCGGCATCGGCAAGCGATCTGATATTGACCCATTCGCATGCCTTGGCCACAACATCCCGAAGGTCAGGCGGCAAATTCTCCAAAGCCTTGATCGACACGAGCGCCTCACCGGTGCCGTTGGGTTCATGAAAGCCGGGAAAATAGTAGTTCTTCGCCGCGCGGTAGAAACCCATTGCGCTATCGCTGAAGGGCCCGAGAAATTCGGTCGCGTCAATCACTCCCGATTGCAGGCTGATGAAAATTTCGCCCGGCGGCAGGTTTACCGGCGCCGCTCCCATGCGTTGCGCGACCAGACCGCCAAGGCCGGGCATGCGGATTTTCAACCCGTTGAAGTCGTCCAGGGAAGTGATCTCACGCTTGTACCAGCCTCCCATCTGATAGCCGGTATTCGATGCCATGAAAGGTTTGATGCCGGCAGGGCGATAAAGTTCATCCCACAATTCCTGACCGCCGCCCTTGTTGATCCAGGTGATGTGCTCAGACGGGATGAGGCCGAATGGTGCGGCCGTGAAAATGGGCGCCGCCGGCAGTCTGCCCGCCCAAAACAGCGGCGCGGTGTGGGCAATTTCGGCGGTGCCATCGGATACGGTCGAGAAGACTTCCAGTGGCGGAACAAGTTCTCCGGCAGCGTAAAGTTTGATGCGAAGCCTGCCGCCAGACATTGCCTCAATCGCATCGGCCAGCATTTGCGCCGTAACGCCCGGCCCAGGCAGATTTTTTGGCCATGAGGTCACCATGCGCCATTCGAATGCGCTTTGCGCAATTGCCGGTTTTGGCAGGAGCGAGGTTGCCGCACCGAAGCCTATTCCGCCAAGCGCCTGCCGCCTTGTGAAGGTCATGATATTTCCTTTCGTTCGTCTTTCGACAGCCGGCGCCATCCATTGCGGTCGGATCAATCGACCGGCCAGAGATTATGAAAATGATGGACGGGCCCGTTGCCCTTGCCGACCGTTAAATCACCTGAAGCCGCAATTGCACCGGTAAGCCATTTCTTGGCCCGTGCCACTGCTTCTTCGAGTTCCACACCCCTCGCAAGCCATGCTGTTATCGCCGAAGATAGGGAGCAGCCCGTGCCGTGGGTATTTTTGCTGTCAATACGCACCGCCTCGAACCAGCGCTCGTCTGCAGCGGTTATCAGAACGTCGTCGGCGCGACCGGCGGTTTCGTCCATCATGTGACCGCCTTTCATCAGGACGGCATCGGCACCGAAGCCAAGCAGCCTCTTGCCCTGCTCGATCATGGCTCCTCGACCAATAGCGATCCCGCAGTCGAGCAATCGCTCCGCTTCCTGCAGGTTCGGCGTGATCAGATCGGCGAGCGGCATCAGACGCCTGGCGAGCACAGTAGCGGCATCGTCCTGTATCAATTTCGCACCGGTTGTGGCCACCATCACCGGATCAAGCACCACGTTGCGGGCGCGATATTTTTCAAGACCCTCGGCCACCGCGTTGATGACGGCTATCGAAGACAGCATTCCGATTTTCACCGCATCGATACGAATATCGTCAAAAACCGCATCCAGTTGCGCCGTGACGAAATCGGCGGGCACATCATAGACGGCCGTAACACCAGTGGTGTTTTGGGCCGTCAGGGCGGTAATTACAGAAGCGCCGTAAACGCCGTTTGCGGAGAAGCTTTTCAGGTCGGCCTGAATGCCCGCACCACCGCCAGAATCCGATCCCGCGATCGTCAGAACATTGGCGATGCCAGTCATTCGTTTCCCCTTGCTTTCTCGATTGCGTTGCGCACATCACGGCACACCTTGCCAACATCGTCCGCCTCGAAAAGTGCGGAGATCATGGCAACACCATCCGCGCCCGCCTTGATTATTTCGCCTACGTTCTTCACATTAAATCCCGCGATAGCTCCCGCCGGCAGGCCGGGTCGCTCGCGGCGCAGGCTTTCCGCGCGTTGCTTCCAACCCTCGACGCCGATCGCCGTAGGATTATCCTTCGAGGTCGTGGCATGAACGCCGCCGACAAAAGCATAATCAACGATCTGGACCGGGGCCGTTTCGGCATCCTCAAGGGTCTTGACCGAGACTCCGATGATTGCCTCTTCGCCCATGAGCCGGCGCGCATCCTCCGCGGCCATATCGCTCTGGCCGAGATGGACGCCTGCTGCACCGGCCGCCATGGCGACATCGACCCGATCGTTGACAATAACGGGGACATCGGTTCCTTCAAGCGCATCCATGATCGCACCGACATCGATGATCATGGTGCGGGTATCGTTGACCTTGTCGCGGTACTGGATGAGGGTCACGCCATTATCGACCGCTGTCTGAACCAATTCCCGGTAATTCCGGTCGAGGCAGTGTTCGGGATCGATGATTCCGTAGAGGCTGATATCGAAACTCTTCATCGGATGGACGCCCTTTCTTCGATACTCGTCAGCGGCAAATCGTAAAGCCGGTCGATGAAGTTAGCCGCAAAGGATCCCGGCCCGCCGGCCGTACCAGCAGCGCTTTCGCCCGCAATCGCAAACCACAAAATTGCCGCAAGAGCCGCTTGCGCCGGTGTCTCTGAATGAATGAGCAATGCGGCCATAACGGCTCCTTGCGCGCAGCCGACCGCCGTCACCCGGTCCATCAACGGCGTGCCGTTTGCAACTGTCAGCGTGCCTTCCGATGTACTGATCCTGTCGATCTCGCCGGTCACTGCCATACAGGGCGCAAGCTGGCTTTCCCGCCCGGCGCCGAGCGCCTCGGCCTCTGAAGCGTTCACACGAAGGATGGCAGGCCCACCGCCCAGGATATCGCGGGCAAAGGCCAGTCGTGGCGGCGAGATATCCGCCTTGACCGGGTCTAGAACGAAGGGAACATTATGCTGTCTGGCGGCAGATACCGCTATGCGGATCGCTTCCATGCGCTCGGTCTGAAGCGTGCCCAGATTGACCGACAAAGAGCCTGCGCCTGCCGTGAATGTCGCGACCTCTCTCGGCGAAGACGTCATGGAAGGCGCCGCGCCACAGGCAAGAAGGACATTTGCCGTGAATGCCTGCGCGACATCATTGGTCAGGCAATGGACTCTTCCGCCGTGACGCCGGAGCGCGGATATCGCTTCTATCGCGTCTTTCAATGTCGGCATGCCCGCAGACATGGAATACCCTTTCATTGCCTTCTTTGGGGCCGGCATCGGGCGCAAATGAGGTATGGAAAGATCGCCTCATTCCCTACGCCGGCACGACCCGGATCAGGTTCAAGGAGTTGGCATCAAACCTCTCAGCCCGTATTGCGCAGGCACCTCCATGAGCTTCGCGATCCTTATCCGAAATGCCGATCGTGTTCAAGCAATCAGCGGTTCTGACCGTAAAGACTAGCCACACGCTCGGACAGGCTAGTTCCACTTCCTGCAGCACAATCTGCCAGCCAGGACTCGAAAATCGCGTCGAGTGGAGGCCAGTCTTCCTCGATGATCGCAAACCAGCCTGTGTCGCGATTGCGAACCTTGTGGACCACGTGGTTGCGGAAGATGCCTTCAAAGCGAAATCCGTATCGATCAGCGGCCCGCATTTACGCCGCGTTTGCCGCATCGCATTTCCATTCCACTCGCCGATTGTCCAGGCTGAAGCAATGCCGGATCATCATAATCAGGGCTTCGGATGAATGAGCCGACGCCGACCGGCTTTCCAGTTTGCAGCGAGACGATTGCCATGAAGGCCGGATCAGGTTTTCCGACAACGCCTGAAAGCCATGCCTCGGATCCCGCCAGCGTTTCTAACGGGCCTTAGGGCAGACAAGCCCAATTCCGGCCATCGGTGTCATGCGCATAGGCCTCGAACAGATCCGGCGCATGCGTCAGGGTCAAAGGCTCGATGCGGCAATGGCTTCCCTGCAGCGTCAGGAATTCAAACGGGGCGGCTCCACGCCAATTCTGCAGGGGTTTGCCGACCGCCTGGCCGAGCTCGTTTTCGAAGCCGTTTCACATCCATGCCTCATGAACTGAAGATAATCGCCAATCCGACAACCGATAGCATGGCCAGCGCCATCGCGATATTGATCGCGCGGTGAACCGGTGGCGACAGGTCGAGCCGGTTGAGCGCAACACCCGCCCATAGCCAGAGAAAATGGATCGGTGTCCAGATCAGGTTCATGATGATGAACTTGATGATGATTTCCGCCGTGATGTTTTCCGGCATGAACGGGAAACCGGTCATCAGCGTCGTATGTACGACGTAAGCCTTGGGATTGATTGCCTGCAAGGCAAGAGCATCGAAGAAACCCGGCGCCCGCTCGGAATGGATGAAAGCGATCTTGGAGCCCGAAAATGCGATCTTGGCCGCGAGATAAAGAAGGTAGGCTGTCGAGGCGAAGAGTAGCACGACCCGCATGCCCGGGATCGACAGGAGCACCGCGGCAAGACCGGTGACGACCGCAAGTGCCACTAGGTTGTTGCCGAGCCAGAGCCCGCCGACATAGGAAAAACCGGCGCGGAAACCGAAGCCGGAACCGATGCCGGCGGTCGAAAGAACCCCCGGACCCGGCGTGATGATCAGCAGAAAAACGGCAGCAGCGAATGCGAGAATGACCGCCTCCCTTAGCCGCGTGCAGACTGGATTGCGGCCCAGACCGTCTGAGGCAGCGCAGGCAAATCGACCCGCTCGATCCCGTATTCGCGGTACAGCGCATCTGCGACCGCATTCATGACCGCGGGTGTGGCACCGATCGTGCCCGCTTCTCCGGCGCCCTTGATGCCCATCGCATTGGTGGTCGAAGGCACATTGCGGGTTTCGAAGGTGAAATTCGGGACATCGGCAGCACGCGGCATGGCATAGTCCATGAAGGTTGCCGTCAAGAGCTGACCTTCCTCGTCGTAGACCACGCGTTCCGTCAGGCACTGGCCTATGCTCTGCACGACGCCGCCATGAACCTGACCGCGAAGCAAAATCGGATTCACAGTCGAACCGAAGTCGTCGACGATCGTGTAGGCGATAATTTCGGTTACGCCTGTATCCGGGTTAATTTCCACTTCGCAGATATGGGTTCCATTTGGATAGGTCGCCTCTTCCTGCTTGAACTCGCCCTCGGCGTTGCGGTCTTCTTCCGAAGCGTTTTCCGCTACGGTTGCCAGCGTTATCGACCGGTCCGTACCGACGATGCGAGCTTCGCCATCCATCAACTCGATGTCCTCCGGCGCAGCCTCGAGACGATCGGCCGCGATCTTGCGGATTTTTTCGGCCAGCGCCTCAGAGGCACGAACCACGGAAACACCGCCAAGCGGAATCGATCGGGAACCGCCGGTGCCCCCGCCCTTGTCGAGTTCATTCGTGTCGCCCTGTCGGACCGTGATCCTGTCGATGCCCATCTTGAACTTCTCGGCGGCAAGCTGCGCATAGGCGGTTTTATGCCCCTGACCGTTCGACTGAGTGCCGATCCGGATCAGGACCGAGCCATCATCCTGGAGCGTGGCATAGGCAGGTTCAGAGCCTGCAAAG
>JAHEHW010000057.1 GCA_024639745.1 Salaquimonas sp.
CGTCCTCGCCTTCGCTATCGTCCTGTTCTAGCTCGTCATCGCCGAGTTCATCAGCCATATCGAGGGAGGAGATCAGCTCACGAACCGCTTTTGCAAATCGCTTCTGGTCAAGCAGGTCGCGATCCAGCGCCGCAAGGGTATCGGTCGCCTTCTCATCGATGAAACTCTGCCATAGCTTGACGAATTTGCGGGCGCTTTCGGGCGGTTTTTGGCCCGTAAGCTTTTCACGGATAACCATTGCAAGCGCTTCTTCGAGCGGCACGTCGGTTCTCTCAACTGCGCTTTGATAATTGGCTTTCGAGTATTTTTCTTCGAGCATGGCGGACAAGTTTTCCGACATGCCATCCATGCTCCGCGCGCCGATAGCCTCAACGCGTGCTTGCTCGACCCGGTCGTAAATTGCCCGGGCCTGCTGGCCGACCGGCGCATGGCGGGCGTGAATTGCCTTATCGTGACAAGCCACCCGCATTGCCATCGAGTCTCCATAGCCACGGGTAATCGCCAATTGTTGCCGGCTCATTTTGCGACCGGGTTCCGGCAGCTTGATTTGATCGCCAACCAGCGATGGGCGGTCGTTGGAGAAGACGACTTCCACCTCCCGGTGCTGCGCGACCGCGCGAACGCAATTCGAGATCGCCTGCTTCAGCGGTTCGAAGTCGACCGGTTTGGGGTTTTTCTTGCGATTGTCGCCAGGCCCTGCCATCTGCTGCTCAATGCCGCTCATATTCCTCAGGATACGAGAATGTTGACGGTTGACTCCTCAAGTTCCTCACCGAAGACGCGCTGATAAAATTCAGCAACCGTTGCCCGCTCAAGATCGTCGCATTTGTTTAGGAAGGTCAACCGGAAAGCCATGCCGACGTCACCAAAGATATTTGCGTTCTCGGCCCAGGTAATGACGGTACGGGGGCTCATGACCGTCGAAAGGTCGCCGTTGATAAAGGCGGCGCGGGTCAGATCCGCGATCCTAACCATCTTGGAGACGGTTTCCCGGCCTTCGGCAGTGTCGAAGCTTTTGGCTTTCGCCAAGACGATAGCCACTTCTTTGTCGTGTGGCAAATAGTTCAGCGTGGTGACGATCGACCAGCGGTCCATCTGCGCCTGGTTTATCTGCTGAGTGCCATGATAAAGCCCCGAGGTATCACCGAGGCCGACGGTGTTCGCCGTCGCAAACAGACGGAATGCAGGGTGCGGCGTTAGCACCCTGCTTTGATCGAGGAGGGTCAATCGTCCGCTCGACTCCAGCACACGCTGAATAACGAACATCACATCCGGCCGCCCGGCATCATATTCGTCAAAGACCAGCGCAATGTTATTCTGGTAAGCCCATGGCAGGATGCCATCCCGGAATTCCGTGATCTGCATTCCGTCCCGGATCACAATGGCGTCTTTCCCGATGAGGTCCAGCCTGCTGACGTGACTATCGAGATTGATGCGGACGCAAGGCCAATTGAGGCGCGCTGCAACCTGTTCGATATGGGTGGATTTCCCCGTGCCATGGTAGCCGGAAACGATCACTCGGCGATTGAAGGCGAAGCCAGCCAGGATCGCCAGCGTGGTAGCGCGATCGAAAAGATAATCCGGATCCAGATCCGGAACGTGCTCGGTGCGCTCGCTATAAGCGGGCACTTTCATGTCGCTTTCGATCTTGAATACGTCCCGGACGACGATTTCGGTATCCGGTAATCCTTCACTCATCGGTTCATCTCCAACCGGTATCTTCCCGTCACAATCGTCACCACGTGCCGGCTTCCATTGCTGACGACAACTGGGTATCGTGTCGCATTTGGCAGCAATGGAATGGGAAACCTGGCCAGGATCCGACGGACTGTCATCTATAGTCACACGGTGTGCATTTCGTCCTTCGATTAGCGTTTTTTTTTGCATCGGACAATGGTTGATTGGCCGGTCTTCGAGTTGCCTGGCCAAGAATGCGTCACCTTGTTGTCTTTGCCTCGGAAGGGTGCGCCAGCCGATATTTCACCGAGTAATCAGCATAAACCCGCTTTCTGGAGAATCTTATACGCCAGAATAATCTCACGCAGCCTGTTTTCGGAACTGCGATCGCCACCGTTCGCATCCGGATGGTTCTGTTTGACCAGAAGCTTGTAGCGAGCCTTTATTTCTTCCGAACTCGCGCCGTGGGGTAGGTTGAGGTCATCGAAAGACTTCTTCTCAAGCGGTCTGAGCTTACGAGAACGTGATGTTGCGCGTGCAGCGTTTGCGGGATTGCGCCGGTTGTAGAGCCGGTCCGCACCTGCGGCGCGGGGATCCTGATCGTTGATCGGCGGATATTTAGAGTGACGATTTGCGCCCATCTGCCAAGTCGGGCGTCCCCCGGTAATGCTTTCCTTCTGGAACTTCTGAATGGCCTGGTCGTCAAGGCCGGAAAAGTAGTTGTAGTTCTTGTTGTATTCGCGCACGTGGTCGATGCACATCCAGAGATACTGGCCTTCCCTGTCACGCCCGAGCGGCGCCTTATGGGTTCCGGGCTTCTCGCATCCCGCCCAGGCGCAAATCTGTTTGGCAGGTTCCGCTTTCTTGCGGCTGCCACGTTTTCCGACGCGTATCGAATCGAATAGGGAAGAATTGTCTTTCATGATTGATGGTATAGGGTTGCTTCGCGTTTTCTACAAGAATTGACAAGCCAATTTGTCCGTTCCATTCCGTCTCACCCGACCCGACATAGATCAGCAAAGAGGCAAGCTCATGAATTTCATTGACTCGATACGCTCAAAGATCGAGGGCGCGCTTAAACCGTCTTCACTTGAAATTGTCAACGAGAGTCATCTCCATGCCGGGCATCAGGAAAAATTCGACGGAAGTGGTGAGACACATCTGCGTTTAAGAATTGTCAGCGATGCTTTTATCGGCAAGTCACGGGTAGATCGCCACCGGATGATCAACGAACTTGTCAGCGAGGAGATGAGCAATGGCCTGCACGCAATCGCCATCGAAGCGAAGGCGCCGGGCGAATTCATCGGCTGATCCGTTTTTGTCCCTAGGCTGCGAGGTCTCGAATCCGAAGCTTCGTAATTCGGTTCTTTTGACGCTTTAGTACGACAAATCGTTTGCCGAAGAAGGTGAAAGTCTGCTTTTCTTCGGGGATCATCTGGGCCGCGTGGATCACCAATCCCGCGATCGTCGTTGCTTCTTCGTCAGGTAAACGCCAATCAAGCGCGCGGTTTATATCGCGTATCGGCACATTGCCATCGACGACGATCGAGCCGTCAGGCTCGGTCGTAACGCCACTTACCTCGACATCGTGCTCATCAGCGATATCGCCTACAATCTCTTCCAGGATATCTTCTAGCGTAACGAGACCCATAACCTCGCCATACTCGTCGACAACAAGCGCGATATGGGCTTTTTTCCTCAAGAATGCATTCAGTTGGTCGCGGAGCGTGGTCGTTTCCGGAACGAACCAGGGTTTTGCCGCGATCTTTGCGATATCGATATCCTTTGGATTTTGTCCAAGCCCCACAACCCTGAGGATGTCCTTGGCGTGAATGACGCCGACGATATTCTCGCTTGTTCCAGTCCATAGCGGGATACGTGTGTAGGGACTGTCTAAGGCTTGGCGGATAATCTGTTCCGGCGGCTGGTCGATATTGATCGAGACCATATTGGTCCGGTGAACCATTACATCTGAAACCTCGAGGTCGTGCAGATCAAGGATGCCGCCCAGGCGGTCCCTGTCATCTTTAACGACGACGCCGTCCTTGTGAAAAACCTCAAACGTTCCGCGCAACTCATCATGCGCGGAGAGCATGTCTTCAGAATCATCGAGCCGCACCCCCACCAGTTTGAGAACAACTTTGACGATCCAGTTTACAGCCGCGGCGAAGGGGGTAAGGACGACCACAAATATCCGAACGATCGGCCCGACCACGACAGCAAAGCGGTCGGCTCGGGCGATTGCCCATGATTTTGGGAGCACCTCGGCAAAGATCACAACAATGACTGTCATCGCGAAGGTAGCGACGAAGATTCCGGCATCTCCAATGACCCGGAGAAAAAAGCTGGTTGCGAGTGCCGATGCCAGAATATTGACGAGGTTGTTTCCGATCAGCAGCGTACTGATGAGCCGATCCTTCTTTTCGATCAATTTCTGAACAACGCCCGCTCGTTTGTCACCGTTCTGCTCAAGTGAATGAAGGCGGGCGCGGGTCACCGCGGTCAGAGCGGTTTCCGAGCCCGAAAAGAACCCGGAGCAAAAAATCAGGAACAGGATTGCGCCCAGCAGCAGCCAGTCAGCAGGTGTCATTCTTTTAAAGCCTCGTTGAGAAACGCCAGAACTTCTGCTGGCGGCACTTCATTGGCAATATAGGCCTTGCCGATACCTTTTGTAAGAATGAAGGTCAGTTTCCCCTTTGAGACCTTCTTATCCTGAGCGATGAAATTGAAAAGGGCGTCCGGTGTGAGCGGTTTCCCGGGTATTTGTTCCGGGTTGGTTGGCAGACCGCAAGCCGCCAGATGCCGTTTGACACGTTCAACGTCATCAATGGAACAGAGGTTCTGGCGGTTAGAAAACTGAAACGCGAGCGCCATGCCGATTGCCACGCCTTCGCCGTGAATCAGCCGACCAGAATCGTATTCCGTTGCGCCCTCGAGCGCGTGTCCAAAGGTGTGTCCGAGATTAAGCAGTGCCCGCATGCCTTTTTCATGTTCGTCCGCGGCAACGATTGCAGCCTTGGCCCTGCAGCTTCTGGCAACTGCTTCCTGAAGCGTTGGCCCTAATGAAAAGATATCCTGATGGTTCTTTTCCAGAAAACTGAAAAACTCCGGATCGTTAATCAGTCCGTATTTGGTTACCTCCGCATAGCCCGCCGCGAATTCTCGCTCAGGAAGGGTTTTCAAGGTGTCCGTGTCCGCGATTACGAGTATCGGTTGATGGAAGGCTCCAATCAGGTTCTTGCCCTGAGGTGCATTGATCCCAGTCTTCCCACCAACTGATGAATCCACCTGGGCGAGCAGCGAGGTTGGAATCTGAACAAATTCCATGCCTCTCCGGGTGATTGCAGCAGCAAACCCCGCGAGATCGCCAATCACACCGCCGCCTAGCGCAATCACCAGATCGCCTCGTTCGAGGTGGGCGTCTAGGAGATCCGACAAAACCCTTTCGAGCGTTGCCATGGATTTCGATTTCTCTCCAGGCGGAACGATGATTTCAGTATGCTGTATAGAAGCTGTATCCAGACTGTCAGTAAGCGTTTTGCCATGTGCATCAAATACGTTGTCGTCGCTCACTATTGCGCATCGGCACTTGGGACGCATTTGCGCCAGACGAGGTCCGGTGCCTGCGAGAAGGTTATTGCCGATCAGGATCGGATAGGATCTCTCGCCAAGTTCAACCTGGATGGTTTCAAACAGTTTCAAGAGTTTTTTCCCTGTTTCTGCCGATGACTGGCGTGCGCCAAACCGAAATGCTCCTGTAATGCTTTCAGAACCGCATCCCGGGTATCGTTTTTTGATGATCGCGCAGAAGCAACATGGATATCCGCGAGCGCATAAACCGGTTCGCGTTTTTCAAGCAGAGCCTCGAGGGTTGCGCGCGGATCCCCCCTCTTGAGAAGAGGCCTCGAGTTGGGCCGGCGCATCACTCGACTCATCAGCAAATCCAGATCGGCTCTGAGCCAGATGGATATCGCATGATCAGCTATCTCGGACCGGGTGGCCTTCGACAGGACTGCGCCGCCACCAAGCGAAATAACCGATGGCCCGTCCCGCAATAAACGTTGTACAACGCGCTCTTCGCCGGCCCGGAAATATGCCTCGCCGTGGCGTTCGAAGATTTCGGGGATGTCAAGATTCGCGGCAGCAACAATTTCGTGATCTGAGTCATAGAAGGCTAGTCCCAGGGCCGCCGCGATCAGTCGACCGATAGCAGTTTTGCCAGATCCCATCATGCCGATAAAAACCAGGGAGCGGTTTCCGAGGGCATTGCGGATCTCCGCATTGCGCTTAGATACTTTTCCGGAAGTCGACATTGGCGCCTCATTCTTCTTTCCGCAGCCCTAGCACACCAATACCGGCTTCGCGTCAAGCCTGATTTCAGCATTCGGGTTTGCGCCGATGGGCGCAACCTTCCGGCCCCTATTGAAAATTCCGACTGACCTTGCAATACGTAGAGATGGTCTGACCTTGAGCGATCACGGGATATTTCTCTTGCCTAGCCTCATCCGATTCCTAGTATTTTGCGCGATTCTTGTCGGGATCGGGTATGGGGCAATGTACGCTCTTATCGTGTTCGTTGAACCAAAGCCAAAGGAGGTTCAGGTTCGCATACCATCGGACAGGCTTAATTTGCCGTGACCTCGAAAGATATCTTCACGCTGGAGTCGTTTCTTGAAATGCTTGCAGCCGAACGCGGAGCAAGCACTAATACGATTTCCGCTTACCGAAACGACCTAGAGCAGTATCTTGAGTTTCTGGGTGGAACAGGGCGGTCACTCGGATCAGCGGAGAGCGCTGATGTCCGAGCTTTCATCGACTCCTTCAAATCGCGTGGCATGTCAGCAGCGACTCAGGCACGTGCCCTTTCAGCGGTTCGCCAATTGCACAAATTTCTTTTCTCTGAAGGCATCCGCAAAAATGATCCCAGCAGTCTTGTCGATGCGCCGCGCAAGGGCCGTCCCTTGCCAAAGATTTTGAGTGTCGACGAGGTTGATCGGCTTCTCGAGCTTGCAGAAGAAAAAGCTAAGGCTTCCAATAATAGCGCTGCTGACGTGAAGGCTTTGCGTTTGCACGCTCTTGTAGAGACTCTTTACGCGACCGGCATGCGCGTGAGTGAACTCGTTGGCCTGCCCGCCACAGCCGCGCGCGCGGAGGGCGGTTTTCTAATGATCCGCGGCAAGGGTGGAAAAGAGCGCATGGTCCCTTTGACGGATCGGGCAATCAATGCAATTCAATGCTACCGCAGTGCTGTTGCAACGGACGCCAATCCCATTGCCAGGCGTTATCTGTTTCCGAGCCGCTCGGCGAATGGGCACCTAACGAGACAGGTCTTTGCCCGCGAGATGAAATCGCTCGCAATCGCGGCCGGGCTTAATCCGGCTAAGATCTCTCCCCATGTGCTACGGCATGCGTTCGCTAGCCATCTCCTAGAAAACGGTGCCGATCTGAGGGGCGTGCAACAACTTCTCGGGCATAGCGATATCAGTAGCACGCAAATCTATACGCACGTATTGTCTGAGCGCTTGCGCAAGGTCGTCGAACAGGCGCATCCGCTTGCCGGAGGGCAAACAAGTAACCTCAATGCAAAGTGAGCGGCTATTTCTGCGCTTTAGGGTGGCCGTTGAATAAAAGCTGCGGTAAACGATGCGGCCTGCAAGTTATTCAGGCCAGTGTTGGGTTGCCGGTACAAGAACGGAAATAAACATGCGTCTTTATCTCGATTTCGAAAAGCCGGTTGCCGATATCGAAGGCAAGATCAGAGAGTTAAAGTTGGTAAGCGAGCCGGATGAGACGGTCGACTTGTCCGACGAAATCAAACGATTGCAGGCCCGCGCCACATCGACGCTGGAAACACTGTATTCGCGACTGACACCTTGGCACAAAACGCAGGTTGCCCGTCATCCTGACAGGCCGCATTTTGTGAATTACCGTGATGCGCTGTTCACGGATTTTCACGAAGTATCCGGCGATCGCTATTTCGCCGAGGATTTTGCCATCCAGACGGGTCTTGCGCGCTTCGAAGGGCAACCCGTGGCTGTGATCGGCCAGGAAAAAGGCTCTAACACCGAAAGCCGGTTGAAACATAATTTCGGGATGGCCCGACCGGAGGGCTATCGCAAGGCGGTTCGCGTCATGGAACTTGCGGAACGTTTCAAACTTCCGGTCGTCACGCTGGTCGATACAGCCGGCGCCTATCCCGGTATCGGGGCAGAAGAGCGCGGGCAGGCGGAGGCAATCGCTCGCTCGATCGAAGCTTGCCTGAATTTGACCGTGCCGATTGTGACCGTCGTGATAGGCGAGGGCGGGTCCGGCGGCGCTATCGCCATAGCTGCCGCCAACAGGGTCTACATGCTCGAACATTCAGTCTACAGCGTCATATCTCCGGAAGCAGGGGCATCAATTCTGTGGAGAGACGCTTCAAAAGCCGAGGATGTTGCCACCGCCATGAAGATTACAGCGAATGATCTTAGGGAACTGGGCGTGATCGATGGCATTATCACCGAGCCGGTTGGCGGTGCGCATCGCCATCCGACAGAAGTTATCG
>JAHEHW010000400.1 GCA_024639745.1 Salaquimonas sp.
AGGCTTTTGACGCGTGTAACCAGTGCAAGATCGTTGACCGGTTTGGTCAGAAAATCATCTGCACCGGCCTCCAGGCCATTGACACGGTCTTCCGCCTGGTCGAGCGCGGTAACCATGACTACCGGAATATGCATGGTTTTCGGATCTGCTTTCAGCCGCCGACAGACCTCGAAACCGTCCATTTCGGGCATCATCACATCGAGAAGAACGATATCGCATTGGCCATGGGCGCAGATTTCGAGGGCGTCATGCCCGTTACTGGCAGTCAATACCTGGAAGTACTCCGCCATCAGGCGAGCCTCCAATAGCCTTACATTGGCGTCGATGTCGTCTACTACCAGTACTCTTGCGGTCATCTGAACTTCCGTTTTCCGTTCGCGCGCTTATTGACCGCCAATATACGTCTCAATGGTTTCCAAAAACTTTGAAACCGAAATCGGCTTGGAGATATACGCTTCGCAGCCGCCTTTCCGGATCCGCTCCTCATCGCCCTTCATCGCAAAAGCGGTTACCGCGATGACCGGGATGGCATGCAGCCGATCGTCTTCCTTGAGCCATTTCGTGACCTCAAGACCGGAGACTTCCGGCAACTGGATATCCATAAGTATGAGATCAGGGGCATGTTCGCGGGCTAGCCCGAGTGCATCCAAGCCGTTGCGGGTCAGGATCGTCTGGTAGCCCTTCGCTTCCAGCAAATCGTTGAAAAGCTTCATGTTGAGTTCATTGTCCTCAACAATCATCACCGTTTTTGTCATTTGAAATCCTTGCGTACCCTCCCTGTAGCAGGCGTTCCCCGCTGCGCAATCTTATGGCAATAATGTTGACGAAAAGAAAACAAACATGAAGCCTAACGGAACATTTGATGGCGAAAACGATCTCGCAAGCCGATTCACAAGCGATTGCCATTCAGGCGCTCACCTATATTGCGGCGGATGGGGAGCAAATGAACAGGTTCGTCGCATTATCGGGCATCGCCCCGGAAGAATTGCGGTCGGCTGCCCAGGAGCCGGGCTTTCTGGTTGGCGTTCTCGATTTCTTCATGGGACATGAACCAACGCTGATGGCTTTTGCCGCCAATGCCGGCATCTCGCCCGAGGATGTCACCATGGCGCGACACCGGCTGGCGGGCGAGCCCGGATTTGAGTGAGGCGATGGCAAACGAAGAAACGAATTGCGCGGGTGAACAAGGCCTTTGCCGCGACTGCCTGAAGCCGCTCGTCAATTCAGTCGAACGCTGCCCCAACTGCGGCAGCCCCCGCCTCGCCTCTCACGTAGAATTGCACGATCTAACGATCGCGCATATTGACTGCGACGCCTTTTACGCCGCTATTGAAAAACGCGACAATCCGGAACTTGCAGGCGTTCCCGTGATTGTGGGCGGCGGAAGCCGGGGCGTCGTCTCAACCTGTTGCTACATGGCCAGGATCCGGGGCGTCCGTTCAGCAATGCCGATGTTCAAAGCACTCGCAGCGTGCCCGGAGGCTGTGGTCGTTCGGCCCGACATGGAAAAATACTCAAGGACAGGCAGAGCCATACGCCTGCTGATGCAGGAACTGACGCCGCTCGTCGAGCCGCTTTCCATCGACGAGGCCTTTCTCGATCTCAGCGGCACCCGGAGCCTGCACAAGGCAAGTCCGGCCACGGTGCTGGCAGCGTTTGCCAAACGGATCGAAAGCGAATTCGGCCTCACGATCAGCATCGGCCTTTCTTATTGCAAATTCCTCGCAAAAATCGCCTCTGATCTCGACAAACCGCGCGGTTTTGCCGTGATTGGCGAAGCCGAAGCGTACGATTTCCTTCGCCGGCAACCGGTTTCTACTTTCTGGGGTGTCGGCAAGGCTACCCAGCGGATGCTTTCGCATGACGGGATCACCGACATATCAACGGTCCAGGATATGGAGGAAAGCGAGCTTGCGAAGCGGTATGGGTCGATCGGACTGCGTATTTCAAAGCTTTCCCGAGGCATAGACGACCGCATGGTAACACCGGGAAGCGAAGCGAAAAGCGTTAGCAACGAGATCACGTTCGACGCCGACAGGTCGTCGCTGAACGAACTCGTACCCATTCTACGGAGAGTTTCAGAAAAGGTTTCGGCCAGGCTCAAAGACCATCATATCGCAGGCCAGACAGTTACCCTCAAGCTGAAAACGGCCGATTTCAAACTCAAGACCCGCAGCCGCACCCTGTCCGATCCGACGCGTCTTGCCGACCGGATTTTCCGGAACAGCCGGGAATTGCTGCTGCGCGAAGCGGACGGCACGAAGTTCCGCCTGTTGGGGATCGGCGTCTCGCATTTGAGAAGCGATGAAACCGCCGACCCGGAAGATCTCATTGACGAGGACGCCACGCGCCGCGCCAAGGCGGAACTGGCAATCGATGATCTGCGGGCCCGGTTCGGCAACAAAGCCGTCGAACTGGGCTACATGTTCAACACCTCACGGCGCTGAATGTCCGAAACAACCGAAATTGCTTCAGCGGTCAATCAATTCTCGATCGTGCAGGCGGCCTGATCCAGATATTCGAGATCGACGAGGGTGCCGGTCAGG
>JAHEHW010000401.1 GCA_024639745.1 Salaquimonas sp.
CTCCGCCCCGGTTTTCGAGGAGCCTGTAAATTGCGCGTTCTCCGACCGGGAGATCGCTGGCAGGCATTTTTCCGGTCAGTTTCAAAGACACCTTGCTGTCAAGGTCGGTGATTTCAACCAAGCCCTTTACGGCGAGATTCAGGATCGCGGCCGAAATCGCTGTCCAGCCTTTGCCGGCCAATCCCTTCCGATCGATATAGTTGACCAGAGCAGGCGATATCCCATCCGGAGGGTCCCAGCGTGGAACGATCACGCCCTTTGGTGGATCGCGTCCAACCCGCCACCAGTTTATGAAATAAAAGAGAGATATAACCGTCAGGAGGCCAAGCGCTATTATCTCGCCACGGTGATCACGGAGCCACCATTTTGATCGCTGCAATTCGCTTGGAGGGGCGACCACCCCTTTGGGAAAACTGACCCCGACCGTCAAGCCTTCCCGTGGGGCCAACCGGTTGGTCGTGGTAAAGCGCGCAACGGTTCCGTTTTCAATAATACTGGCTCGGGCATTTTGCTCCCGTGAGCCGTATTTTCCAGTATTGGCGACGGTATCCGTTATCCGACCGGTTTCCGGAAGATGAACTACCGCTGTGGCCGTCTCGATCGGGAAGTCCCAGAAATTGCCGGTCGCATTCCAGAACAATTCGTCGTGGTCTTCGAAATACCGAATTTGCCGATCGGTTTTGTAGGTGATCTCGTAGGTGTAGTTGCCCGGTGAGAGGAAGATGTCTTTGTCGCCTATATAAATGCGGATCGATCGGCTGCCGCGCTCAGTGTGGTAGGGTTCATTACGGGCATCCCGCTTGACCGAGACGAGGTCGAAACCGACTTCGCGTTCCTTTCCATCCCGCGTTTCCACCATCAGCGGGAAATCACGATAAATCCCGCGCTGAATTTTCCGGCCTTCCGCGCGAACAGAGATCGTTTCTGTCACGGTCAGTTCGCCGTTTGCCGCAATCTGAATATCCGACCCAAAGCTGCGAATAACCTCGGCTGCCCGGGCGGGTGCACCGGTGGCGATCAGCGCCGCTATAGCAAAGACAAGCACAGTTGCGACGCTTCTTACCGGACCGCAGGATCGATTATGCTGGCTCGCCAAGGCTAGCCGGGACATGGCGCTTCCGTCTTACTCAAAGCTGACTTGCGGGACCGCGCGGTCCGACTCGGTTTCGATTTCGAAATAATCAGCCTGTTTGAAACTGAAGGTGTTGGCGACCAGGTTGGACGGGAAACTCTCGACCTTGACGTTAAGGTCCCGGGCCGCGCCGTTGTAGTACCGACGCGACATCTGAATTTCGCTTTCAATCGTTTCCAATGTCTGCTGAAGCTCGAGGAAATTCTGGTTCGCCTTGAGTTCCGGATAATCCTCCGCGACCGCAAAAAGATGACCAAGCGCTTTCGATAGCATGCTTTCGGCGGATGCTCTCGCTTTGACGTCATCTGAGGGAATGGATTGCGCGCGTGTGCGCATCTCGGTGACTTCTCTAAGCGTGTCCTTTTCGTGGCTGGCAAACCCTTTCACCGTCTCGATCAGGTTCGGGATGAGATCAGCCCGGCGTTTTAACTGAACGTCGATACCGCTCCAGGCTTCGCGGACCATCTGTCTCGCTTTTACCAAGCCGTTATAGGCCATTATCGCGTATCCCGCGATTGCGAGCAGAATGATCAAGCCGATCATGTCCATCAATTCCCCTCCTGTCTGCAGATCATATGGAAACTGGTTGAAGCTTATACTTATGATCTTCGGCATGCCAGCCCAAGCGCATGCATAATGAGGAGAAGTTCATCATCAGGATAAGGTTTAAATTTCGCCTGTTCCGACATCCTCGCGGGAGACGGATACCGTTTTGAAAACGGCGAAACATTCGCCGCCGGGTTCCAATTTCAATGCCTTGGCCGAACGGGCGGTGATGCGTGCCAGAAGGGTGTCTCCGCCCGAATCTAGTCTAACCATCATGCCTGGCCCAATCCCCTTGCGGATGGCGGTGATCCTGGTGGGTAGAATGTTCAATGCAGAGAGATCCTTCGGCTTGCTACGGGAAAGGATGACTTCCGTTGCCGGTATTCGGATGCGTATGCGGTCCCCCGGTATGCGATCGGTATCCGGCACGAAAATGCGACCGCGCGCTGTCTTGAGTTCGCTCAAACCATCATCGTGGACCGCGACCACGGTCGCCGTAAGGATGGAGCCAGCTTCGCGGATATCGACGGAGCGGACGAGCTCGAGATCCGAGAGGATGCGGTCAGCTGGCCCCGCGCCCGTAGCCCTGCCGTTCTCAATAGTTACAACGGCGTCTGCAAGGCGTGCAATTTCAGCGATGGAATGGCTGATATAGATGATCGGAACCTGCGCCCGGGCGCAGAGTTTTTCGAGGTAAGGCAATATCTCGGCCTTGCGAGCGTCGTCCAATGACGCGAGTGGTTCATCCATCAAGAGCAGGCTCGGGTTTGAGAGCAATGCTCGTCCGATCGCCACCCTCTGCCGTTCGCCACCTGAAAGCGAGGCGGGTTTTCGCTGCATCAGAGCTTCAATACCCAGAAGCGCCGT
>JAHEHW010000058.1 GCA_024639745.1 Salaquimonas sp.
GCTTGCGGTTCGTTCGCGCCGGGAAAAAGGGGCGCGCGAAATGCTGGTTGCGGACATGACCGTTGGCTACAAGCAAATTCGTGAAACGTTCACGACCCAGGTCCTGCTGAAACCGGAAGACAGGATAATCGAAGTCAAATATCTCGACGGTCCGTTTCGCTATCTCGACAATCGATGGACGTTCGCTCCGCGGGACGATGGTGGCTGCGATGTCTATTTCTTCATCGATTATGAGTTTCGAAGCCGATTGCTGGGCGCATTGATGGGGTCGATGTTCGACCGGGCCTTCAAACACTTTACCGCCGCCTTCGAGGAACGGGCCGACAAGCTTTACGCCTGAGGTCAATTGTTGAGGTAGTGAGGCTTGTGTCCTACGCGGTTTCCGGCGGGCAGGCCGCTCCCAAAAAGAAAGACCCCGGAATGTCGGGGAATACATTCCGGGGCACTTTAATTGCGACCTGATTGGGGAAGGGGACTGGAGGTCAGGTCAACAATGAAGTCGGCTTGGTTATCACCGACCTCATAGAACATAATACAAAAAATACGGCAAGTATGTGTATTTTGTCACATTTCGTGAACACGCGTTTGTGATTGAATGAGAAAAAACTTAAAAAAGCCTAATTAAGTTTCTGATTTACAATATCTTCATCGTCATCTGGCAACCCGAAAGCTACGAGCATTTCGAGTGCGGCCTGCGCTGATTGGCGGCGAATTTCGTCCCTTCCGACGTCTCCGAGGGTCAGTTGCTCCACGAATAGCCCGTCCGGGCAGGCAATTGCGACGTAAACGAGACCAACCGGCTTCTCTTCGCTGCCCCCGCCTGGTCCGGCGATTCCGGTCACCGCCACCGCGACTTCGGCCAGGGAATTGGCAAGAGCGCCCGCCGCCATAGACAGGGCCACTTCCTTGGACACAGCGCCGTGCTGGACGATCAATTCTGCCGGGACGCCGATAGCTTCGGATTTCGCTTCGTTGGAATATGTTACGAAGCCGCGTTCCACGATGTCAGAAGAGCCCGGGATTGCCGTCAAGGCCGCTGTAATCAATCCGCCCGTGCAGGATTCCGCAGCTGCCAGCCTGGCGCCATGACGGCGAAAAGCCGCCAATACGTAGCGCGCGGTTTCAATCAATTCGTCATCGATAATACTTTTCACGGTCATGGAAGAAACCCCACGGTTGCGGTGGCCATTGCGGCAATGCCTTCGCGCCTGCCAACCGCGCCAATCGTTTCGTTTGTGGTTGCTTTCACCGATACACGGTTCATTTCTATCTTGCAGATTTCCGCTATCCGTCGGCGCATATCCTCTCTGTGTGGACCTATCTTAGGTTCTTCGCAGATGATGGATATGTCCAGATTGAGGATTTTTCCGTCCTCTGCCAAGATCAAGTCAGTTGCATGGGAAAGAAACCTGTCGGATTCAGCGCCGCGCCATTGCGGGTCTGAAGGCGGAAAGTGGCTTCCGATGTCGCCCTTACCGATCGTGCCGAGCAACGCGTCGGTGATCGCGTGCAAACCGACATCCGCGTCCGAATGACCGTCGAGGCGCCATGGACCTGCAATCTCGATCCCGCAAAGAACTACGCCATCTCCCTTGACCAGCCGGTGAATATCATACCCGATACCGGTACGAATATCGGGTAGGGCGGTTGGCGTTTCTGATGCCATCATTTGGTTGGCTCTTTCCAGGTCCAGCGCTGTCGTGATCTTGAAATTGTTAGCATTGCCTCCCGACAACAACACCTTCATTCCGACCCGTTCCGCAACCGCTGCGTCATCGGTAAAATTTGTCTCGCCCGTACTTTCCATCTGCCTGTGCGCTGCAAGGATTTCCTCGAAACAAAACCCCTGCGGTGTCTGAGCCAGAAACAGATTTTCGCGGCTGACGGTTTCAGTGACGGCCAGGCTTTCTCCATCCGATAGTTCGGCCCGTTTGATCGTATCGGCAATCGGAACGGCAGGCACGACGCAGCAACCGCTTCTAATCGATCCGAGCGTATCCGTGATCGTTGTCGGAGAAACAAACGGTCTTGCGGCATCGTGAATAAGGACTCGTTTCAAGCCGTTTGATGAAAGCGCTTCGAGACCAAGCCGGCAGCTTTCCTGACGCGTCGCTCCGCCTTCCGTCGGGATCATGAGTTTCGGGTGGTTATTGACTGACTCCGCGTACAAGTCGTGATCTTCGGGATGGATTACGACCTGGACAAGGTCGATTTCAGGGTGCTGGACGAAACGCGAGACCGTTTCTTCCAAGACACTTGAGGGACCAAGCGAACGATATTGTTTTGGGCCATTCGTATTCGCGCCCATGCGACTACCGCGGCCAGCCGCAACAATTACTGCGGCAGTCTGCAGATGGTTTTGTTGCTGCACGATACGTTCCTGAAAGAATTGACCAGCAGTTTTGGTTTATTCGCGGCGGCGGCAAATTTCAACAGTTGTCAGTTTCCCGGGGTTGTGGTTAAAAACTGGGCGTTACGCATTTTGTCTAATTTTTGTGCAATTGGAGCTTTGATGATTTCGGGTCAGATCGACCAAAAGGATCCGCTGGGAGCGGCGATTGCAATTGGCTCTTTGGAATCGCGCAATGCTGTTTTCCTTGCCCCGATGTCTGGTGTCAGCGACGTGCCGTTTCGGCGCGCCGCGTGGAAAGCTGGCGCTGGCATGGTGACTTCCGAGATGGTTGCATCCGAAGCGCTCGTCACAGGCAAGGCAGAAATGCAAGTCAAAGCAGAAAGCGCCGGTCTTCCGATCCACATGGTGCAACTGGCTGGACGTGAGGCCAAATGGATGGATCATGCAGCACGTCTGGCCGAGGCGAGTGGTGCTGACATTATCGATATCAATATGGGTTGTCCGGCGCGAAAAGTGACTAACGGTTATTCCGGTTCGGCGCTGATGCGGGATCTCGATCATGCGCTTGGATTGATCGAGGCAGTAGTCCAGGCTGTCAGGGTGCCGGTGACGCTTAAGATGCGACTCGGTTGGGATCATGACAGCATAAACGCTTCTGAACTGGCTCGCAGGGCGCAGGATGCGGGTATTCAATTGTTGACCGTGCATGGCAGGACGCGTTGCCAGTTTTATAAAGGAAAGGCAGATTGGTCTGCGGTCCGGGCCGTGTGCGAGACGGTAGACCTACCGGTCATCGTCAATGGCGATGTTCAATCACGATCTGATGCCATTGCAGCCCAGGAGATTTCCGGTGCAGACGGCGTCATGATTGGCCGGGCAACTTACGGCCAACCGAATCTTTGCGGTCAAATCGCGAAATTCACCGACGGTGAAGGTAATGCGCCGGCATATGATGTGGTCGAGCATGTTTCAGAGATGATCGACTTTTACGGCGACTATATGGGTGTCCGCTGTGCGCGGAAACATATCGGCTGGTACCTCGAGCGTGAACGTGGATTGGACAACAAAAGAGTGCGGCATGAATTGATGGCCTGCGAACAGCCGCAAATCCTTGTTGATCGGCTGGCGGAACTCGTTCGAAGCATCGAGCAGAATTCCGTGATGACGAGGGCGGCTGCATGATGGGTGCGGATAATAACAACAGGCCTGCTCCAGAAATGATCCTGGATGCGATCCAGCATCCTGTGGTCATGGTCGCGCCGGATAATCAGATCGTCTATGCCAATCAGGCTTCTGAGGAATTTTTCCGTTCCTCCGTCAGCTATATCTGCCGCAGAAAGATCGATGCGTTCTTGCCATTCGGCAGCCCGGTGCTGCCCCTGATCGAACAGATCCGGCGCGAGCGATCAGCGATCAACGAGTATAAGATTGATATTTCTTCTCCTCGTTTAGGTAAGGAACTCGTGGTGGATATTTTCGGGTCGCCCTATCCGGATGCGCTGGATTATGTGGTTTTGCAGCTATTGCCGCAATCGGCGGCGGTGAAGCTCGACCGCCAGATGACGCATCGAAGTGCCGCACGGACGGTCACAGGGCTTGCTGCGATGCTTGCGCACGAAATAAAGAATCCTCTTTCGGGTATTCGTGGAGCGGCTCAATTGCTTGAGATGTCGGGAAATGAGGAGGATCGCAACCTTACACGCCTCATCAAGGAGGAAACCGACCGGATCGTGAAGCTCGTCGATCGAATGGAGGTTTTTTCCGATGAGCGTCCGTTGCAGAAAACCGCGGTTAATGTTCACTCGGTGCTCGAACATGTGAAGCGGTTGGCGGAATCAGGCTTTGCCCGTAATCTCAAGATAACCGAACTCTATGATCCCTCCCTGCCGGCCGTTCACGGCAACCGGGATCAACTGGTCCAGGTTTTTCTCAACCTGATCAAAAACGCAGCGGAAAGCGTGCAGGATGGTGAAGGCGGCGAGATCATCATCTCCACAGGCTATCGGCCGGGTATTCATCTGTCGATTCCCGGGGCCGGCGAAAAGGTGGCGCTGCCGATAGAGCTATGCGTGAGTGACAATGGTAAGGGTATCCCGGAGGAGATACGGGCTCATATCTTCGATCCTTTCATAACCACCAAGACCAATGGTTCCGGGCTGGGACTGGCTTTGGTCGCCAAGATCGTCGGTGATCATGGCGGGATGATAGAATGTGAATCGGGAGGAGATGGTACGACGATGCGCATTCTCTTGCCCATCTACAAGGAAAACGAACGCGAAAGTTCGAATAAGGAAACGCTTTCAGAGGATGCTGCATGAACCGGGGAACGGCACTTGTTGCTGATGACGATTCAGCCATTCGAACGGTGCTCAGCCAGGCACTTTCACGCGCCGGCTTTGATGTCAGGGTAACTTCCAATATTACAACGCTCTGGCGTTGGGTTTCCGGCGGTGAGGGCGATGTCGTCGTCACCGATGTCGTGATGCCCGATGGAGATATTTTCGACACGCTTCCGAAAATAAAAAATGCCCGACCCGATTTACCGGTAATCGTCATGAGCGCGCAAAATACGTTCATGACGGCGATCAAAGCCTCGGAAAAGGGCGCCTACGAATATCTACCTAAGCCATTCGACCTTCAGGAACTGATTGTTGTTACAGAGCGGGCCGTTTCCGAACCGAAACGTTCGCAACCGCGGCACGGACAGGATTCGATGGAGGAAATGCCGCTTGTCGGGCGATCGGCAGCCATGCAGGAGGTCTATCGCGTTTTGGCGCGGCTTATGCAGACTGACCTTACGCTTTTGATCAATGGCGAGTCCGGCACGGGCAAAGAGCTCGTCGCCAGTGCTTTGCATCAATATGGCAAGCGAAAGCACGGTCCGTTTGTCGCGATCAATATGGCCGCGATTCCAAAAGATCTGATTGAATCCGAGTTGTTCGGGCACGAGAAAGGCGCATTTACCGGCGCCACGGCGCGTTCTTCGGGTCGCTTCGAGCAGGCCGAAGGCGGCACGCTTTTCCTCGATGAAATCGGCGATATGCCGATGGACGCGCAAACGAGGCTGCTCCGGGTATTGCAGCAGGGCGAATACACGACCGTTGGCGGGCGGACGCCGCTCAAAACGGATGTGCGGATCGTTGCTGCCACCAACAAGGACCTTCGTCAGCTGATCAAACAGGGGCTTTTCAGGGAAGATCTGTTTTTTCGGTTGAACGTGGTGCCATTGCGACTTCCGCCGCTGCGCGAGAGACGTGAAGATATCCCCGATCTGATCGACCATTTCCTCGCGACGCATTCCGCGGGCGCTGGAGTCATGAAAACAATCGATGCCGCCGGGATCGAGGTTTTGCGCAATCATGACTGGCCGGGCAATGTCAGGGAACTTGAGAACCTTGTCTTGAGATTGACCGCGCTTTATCCGCAGGAAGTGATAACGGCGGAAATCGTCCGCAACGAGTTGGCGGCAGAGGAGTTTCAACAGGTGGCGGCGCCTGGCAGTGAGGCCAACGGGGATATTTCGCTTGCGACCGAACAATGGCTTGCGAGCTATTTCCGCGCTCACGGTGATGCGGAGGTACCTGCAGGCGTCTACCGGGAAGTCCTGAAGCGGGTTGAAGAGCCGCTCATCCTCGGCGTTCTTGCGCATACCAGGAACAATCAGATTAAGGCTGCCGAGCTTCTCGGTCTGAACCGGAATACGCTTCGCAAGAAGATGCGTGAATTGAATATTCAGTTGAAGCGATAGCGCTCCCGCGATTGACGGGGTGTTTCATTTTTGCCACATTATTGAGTGAGGAGATGAGGAAGTCGTGAGCTTCTCTCAGGCTGCTTCGACAGCTTCCAATTTCCCTTTCCGGAGACTTTTTTTGACAGCGAAAGGCAGCATCGGCTCCGAAGGCCTTCAGGCGGCTCCTGTCCGACCAAGGAGGGGTGGCAGCAACGCGGAGCCGGGCGACGAGCATATCGAGGGTCGGGAACGCAATTCGCTTGCGCGCAAGTTGGGATTTGTCACCGTTGTCGCGCTATTCGCCACCGGAACAGTTACTTTTCTGATTCTGTTCGGCCTCACACCGCTGGAGCCGAACGGTAATATTGTCCGGACCGCGCTGGCCACGAATACGCTTCTGGCGCTTGTGCTGATCGGACTCATTTCAACTGAGGTCTTCCGGTTGGTCCGTTCGCGGCGCAAGGGCCGGGCGGCTGCGAGATTGCATATTCGGATAGTGGGGCTGTTTGCTCTGGTTGCCGCGATCCCGGCGATAGTGGTGGCGATCGTGGCAAGCATCACGCTGGATCTGGGACTTGATCGCTGGTTCGAGCTTCGTACCAAGGAGATCGTCGAGGGATCGGTCAGCGTTGCACAGGCCTATGTTGATGAGAGCGCCCGCCAACACGTGAATGCGACTGTTTCGATGGCAGCCGAACTTGACCGTGCGCGCCGGCTTTACAGCCTGGACAGGACCGGTTTCACAGAGCTCATGTCCGTTCAGATGCGCGGACGCGGCATGATCGCGGCAGAACTGCTGCGCGAAGCCGGTACGCAGGTTATTGAAACCAAAGTCAATGAAGACTTGGAAGTGCCACCGGTTCCTGTCGAATCGCTGGCGGCAGCCGCTGAAGGGGACGTCATTTTCATTCCACGTGGCAATTCCAATCTCGTCGGCGCAGTCCTGAGGCTGCGGGTTATTCCAGATATGTATTTATATACCATCCGTCCGTTGCGCGAGGATGTTCTGGCATCGCTGCGGCAAATGGAGGCCAATACCAACGATTATAATGAGATGGAGCAGAGCCGCCTGCCGGTGCAGCTCACATTTGCGGTTCTGTATCTAGGCGTTGCGCTGGTGATTCTTTTGGCAGCGATCTGGATGGGTTTGAGCGTGGCGGATCGTTTCGTCCGTCCGCTGAGGCGTCTGATCACTGCCGCCGACCAGATTTCCGGCGGCAATTTTGATGTTCACGTCGATACGAAACACACGGAAGGCGATTTCAAGAACCTCGGCGACACCTTCAACGATATGACGAGGGAGCTTAAGCACCAGCGGAGCGAGTTGCTCAGGGCCAACCAGGATATCGACAATCGAGCACGTTTCACCGAGGCAGTCCTTTCAGGTGTTACAGCAGCAGTGATCGGCGTCGACCAGAAGGGCAATGTGCGCATTGCCAACACCGCTACCCGCAATATTCTGGGGCAGGTGGTTTTGCCGGGATCGAGAATAGGTGACATGTTCCCGATTCTGGGCGATGTGCTTGAGAAAGCGAGTGACAGTGGCAAGTCTGATTTCCGCGAGCAGGTAACGACGATCATCGACGGACAGCCGAGAACCCTGAACGTGCAGGTTACTCAGGAGCGGGAAGAATCCTCCGAACATTCTTTCGTAATCACGATAGACGATATCACCGAGCTCGTCGCTGCCCAACGCAGTGCCGCTTGGTCGGATGTCGCCCGCCGTATCGCGCATGAGATCAAGAATCCGCTGACGCCGATCCAACTGTCGGCCGAGCGTCTGAGGAAGCGGTATGGCAAATATGTCGTCGAGGATCGCGAGATTTTCGATCAATGCACCGACACTATTGTGCGCCATGTCGGCGATATTGGCCGGATGGTCGACGAGTTTTCCTCGTTTGCAAGAATGCCAAAACCGCAAATGACGGATGGCGATCTGACGAAAACGATCCAGGAAGCCTTGTTTACTCAGAAGGTGACCAATCCCAATGTGGATTTCTCGCTTGACCTGGGGACATCGGAGCACCGTTCGCGTTTCGATGAACGGCTGATGTCCCAGGCACTGATAAACATCATCAAGAATGCGGTCGAGGCGATTGAGGCCGTCGAAAAAAAGGCGGATGGAACTGAA
>JAHEHW010000402.1 GCA_024639745.1 Salaquimonas sp.
TCGATGAAACTTCGCTCGAGGAATTTATTCAGACGGTGAAAAGCGAGACGCCCGAACTAAGCTGCCTGGTAAACAATGCAGGCACGATGTTCGGTAGGTTCCCCGCCGATACGATTACGCGGGAAGAATATGACCGGATCGTCATGCTGAACCAGACATCGGTCGTCATGATTACCCGGGCAATGATCCCCCTGCTCGAAGCGGGCAGGCCTTCATCGATCGTCAACACGGTATCGATCTCTGCGAAAACCGGCGGCAGTCCCGGCTCGTCTATCTATAGCGCCAGCAAAGCTTTTGTCGCGACCTATACCAAGGCGCTGGCGCGCGAACTAGCATCTCTCGAAATTCGCGCGAACGCAATTTCGCCTGGAACGATCATCACAGATTTTCACGAGCGTTATTCATCCCCGGAGAAACTTGAATCAACTCGCTCCTCCATCCCGTTGAAACGACTCGGCACAGCTGAAGACTGCGCTCCAGCCTGCTTGTTTCTGGCAAGCGATCAGCTCTCCGGCTACATCACAGGTCAGGTGCTCGAAATAAATGGGGGGCAACTTATCGCCTAGGCTACAGCAATCCGACAATTCGTCATGCATCGTCTCAGCGTCTGTTTGCCGGCAGGGGAGCGAAACCGTCCGCCCGATGTTAGAATCGGCCATCATTCTGGCAGAAAGTCCAAACCATCGATTGGGAACCCTGAACTAATTCGGGCTGCGGTCTACCGTCACTGTTGAATTTGTGACTGGTATGTGATCCTTCGAAGCGTTATCCCTCAGCAGCCGGCGGACGGCGCTGCGCCGAGCCGCTCCATACGGATCGCATTACATCTTGGATTGCCCAGAAAAAATCGATGAATGAAGTACCGCTTTATACGGCAATCGGCGCCGGTCTCATTTCCTTCCTTTCGCCCTGCGTATTACCACTGGTTCCGCCCTATCTCTGCTATATGGCCGGCGCATCGATAGATACGCTCACGGTTGAAGACAAAGAGACCGTCGACAGCGAAGCGCGCGCCGCCCGGCGGAAAGCTTTCGGTTACGCGCTCCTCTTCGTACTTGGTTTCACGGTTGTGTTCGTCTCATTGGGAGCCGGGGCGTCGACTGTCGGGCGTTTCATGCGCTCCCAGATGGACGTACTGTCCGTCATCGCCGGCATCATCGTGATTATCATGGGCTTGCATTTTCTCGGCGTTTTCAAAATCGGCATGCTCTATCGGGAAGCACGCTTTCAGACGCAGGCTGGCGGTATGGTCGGCGCATTCCTGATGGGCATTGCCTTTGCCTTCGGCTGGACCCCCTGCATCGGTCCAGTTCTGGGGGTAATACTCGCCATGGCATCTGCACGCGAGTCGATTGGCGAAGGGGCTACCCTGCTCGCTTTCTATTCTGCAGGCCTCGGTATCCCGTTTTTGCTTGCAGCCCTATTCGTTGGACCGTTCATGCGCTTCCTCGAACGTTTCAAGTTCCATCTGGAACGGGTGGAAAAGGCAACCGGTGCACTGCTCGTCGTTACAGGCATTCTCTTTCTGACAGGGGGAATGCAGGCCGCTTCCTTCTGGCTGCTTGAAACATTTCCCTCCCTTGGTACGTTGGGTTGATTGAAATCAAGGTCGCAGGCCCCGGCCGGCCTAACCAGGGGCATCCTGGAAATCCACTAAACTACCCATAAACCGGATTGCGCTTTAGCAGGACTAGAAAATGGATACGACACCGGACCTCAACAAACCGACAGAAAAACCGACGGGTGTCTATTCTCTGGAGGTACGCGAAGTACGCCATTATACTGAAAGGCTGTTCTTCTTCCGCACCGAACGCCCAGTTGAGTTTCGATTCCGCTCCGGTGAATTCGTGATGATCGGCCTTCCGCCGGAAATCCAAGGTTCGAAAACCGTCTGGCGCGCCTATTCCATTGCCTCACCGGCATGGGAAGAACATCTGGATTTCTATTCGATCAAAGTTCCTGGGGGCCCACTGACGTCGAAACTGCTTGGAATCGAACCAAGCGATCATGTCTGGATGCGTAAGAAACCGACCGGCACACTGGTCCATGACGCGCTTATTGCCGGAGAACACCTGTTTCTGCTTTGCACCGGAACGGGGATTGCCCCTTTCGCGAGTATTATCCGCGATCCTGAGACCTACGAGAAATTTGAAAAGGTCTACCTGATCCATACCTGTCGTGAACGCGGCGAGCTACAATATGGATACGATCTCGTCGACGAAATCCGGAACCATGAAATTCTGGCGGAAATCGTCGGCGACAAACTGGTCCATTGTGCAACAACGACCCGCGAAGAGTCCGAGCGTACCGGACGAATGACAGACCTGATGCGCTCGGGTCAGCTCTATGACGAACTCGGAATTAAGCCGCTGAATTCCCAAACCGATCGGGTCATGATCTGTGGATCGATGGCCATGCTGCAGGACAGCAAAACACTTTGCGAAAATGCCGGATTGAAAGAAGGCTCAAACTCGATGCCGGGTGAATTCGTCATCGAACGCGCATTCGTGGGTTAATGAAGTGCCGCCAATCCCAAGCCTG
>JAHEHW010000059.1 GCA_024639745.1 Salaquimonas sp.
GGCAGTAACTGAGGACAACCCGATTCTCTTGAGCAAATGTCTTCTATTGATACGCATATTCGCCTGCCTGATTTGTTCAGGTCTTAGGCAGCAGGATGCGTGCCAGCGCATTATTCCGGGTTCTGTGCCGAATTGGGACACATCTTTGCAATTTGTCACCTCTATCGAATTGCGAGGTGCCAGCCATTCTCTTATAGATCGGTTGGACATCTATGCTCGCCGGGCCGAAGGCTGGAGAAACGTTTATGCTTGAAGAAGGACGGATTTACCTTGGAACGAGCCGTCATTCCGACGATTCGATCAACAAGGGTGAATACCTTGACCTAAAAATGGCGAACCGTCACGGCCTTGTCACGGGAGCGACCGGTACCGGCAAGACCGTCACGCTGCAGATATTGACCGAGGGATTTTCAAACGCCGGCGTGCCGGTATTCTGCGCTGATGTGAAAGGGGACGTCTCCGGCTTGGGCGCAATGGGGGAGGCCAAGGATTTTCTGTTCGAAAGGGCCAAGACGATCGGTCTTGAAGAGTACGAATTCCAGGAATTTCCGGTAATCTTCTGGGATATTTTCGGCGAGCAGGGTCACCAGGCACGCACTACCATCTCAGAAATGGGCCCGTTGATTCTTTCCAGGCTGATGGACCTCAACGACACCCAGGAAGGCGTGCTCAACATCGCGTTCAAACTTGCAGATGATGAAGGCATGTTGCTACTCGATTTGAAAGACCTGCGGTCACTGCTGACCAATATGGCGGACAGGGCCAGCGATCTGTCAGTTGAATACGGCTACATGTCCACGGCATCGATTGGCGCGATCCAGCGCCGGCTTTTAGTACTCGAGCAACAGGGAGCCGATCTCTTCTTCGGTGAACCGGCACTAGACATTCACGATTTGATGCGCACGACCCGAGATGGCAGAGGGTCGGTCAACATTCTGGCAGCGGACAAGCTTATGTCATCGCCCCGTCTCTACGCTACTTTCCTGCTGTTTCTGCTTTCCGAATTGTTTGAGGAATTGCCGGAGGTCGGCGATCCGGACAAACCGAAATTGGTCTTCTTTTTCGACGAAGCGCACCTGCTTTTCGACGAGGCGCCGAAATATCTCATCGAGAAGGTCGAGCAAGTTGTCAAACTGATCCGTTCCAAGGGGGTAGGTGTTTTCTTCGTTACCCAGAATCCATTGGATATTCCCGATCCGGTACTCTCCCAACTCGGCAATCGCATCCAGCACGCGCTGCGGGCCTACACTCCCCGTGAGCAAAAGGCGGTAAAGACGGCAGCCGAAACCTTTCGACCCAATCCCGAATTCGAGACGCTGGACGTGATCACCAACTTGGGTGTGGGTGAAGCACTCGTTTCGACCCTCGAGAAAAAGGGTATTCCGTCGATCGTCGAGCGCACCCTTATTCGTCCGCCTTCCTCGAGGCTCGGACCAATTACACCGGCAGAACGCGCTAACCTGATGAATGTCAGTCCCGTCGCGGGGCGTTACGACAATACTATCGATAGGGAGTCAGCTTACGAAATTCTGCAGCAGCGTGCTGAAAAGGCAGCCAAAGAAGAAGCCGAACGGCAGGCGCAGGAAGAATACGAATACAAACAGGCGAAGGAAAAGAAGAAGTCATCAAGCTATCGCCGCCAGACTGCGACCGAGGCTGCGGTCAAATCGCTTGCCCGTTCGGTGGCGACATCGCTAGGTAAAGCGATTGTCAGAGGGATTTTGGGAAGTCTTAGACGATGAATGGTAACATATTTAAAGAAGATGACGATTGCTTCGATCGCGATGGCTGAAACAAATGCGTGAATGGTTTCGATCATAACGTGTTGCGATACGCTATTAATTCTCTGACTTTCCGAACATTCGCCCAATACGGTTTCATCTACGCCCTTGCGAATACCCATGGATGGAGCGCACCCATTCTTCTTGGAAACGGATTCCTCGAAGGCGGATCACAAAATGTGAGGTAAAGATACGGGTAGCAATATACGCTAGACTGCAAACGATTCGGTCTATGCTAGGTTGGACTTTCGGAATAGGCCAATTCCCGAAACGAAGCCAATTTTTGTTAATTAAATCAATGTTTTGCAATTTTTAATAGCTGATTTTCGGCGCAGCTCCTAAAAAGAATGCGTTCCGCGTTTGCTTCTCAAGTTGAAATAATTGGCGGCTGGCGGCTTGCTATTGTTTCGCTAGTAATTCGAATAGGCGTTCTTTGATCGCACGTAAAATTGATATGCTTCGTTCCGGCTAGTGTGGGCTTTGTCAGAGATTTGATCAGTTGCTGGCAGTCAGGAAACTCAAATCCTCCAATATGCGATCAGGAGCCAAATCCGGATACTCATCCGGTTGACCGGTCCGGTTGATCCAGACGCCGTGAAAGCCGAACGAAACAGCCCCTGCAATATCCCATCGATTGGAAGACTGGAAGCTGACGCGATCACGTTCGATTTTCCAGTAATCGGTGATCATTCGGTAGGTTTCCGGCGAGGTTTTGAATAGCATGAGAGGATGGACCGAAAATACCTCATCAAGCAGATCACTGATGCCTGCCGATTTAACCGCGGTGTCCAGCATTTCCGGCGAACCGTTGGATAGGATCGCAGTTCGGGCGCTTCGGTCTTTTAATTGTCTGAGAACCTCGGGCACCTCCGGATAGCAATCCAGCGACCTGTAGGCATCGAGCAGGTCTTTTTTCGCATCCTTGTTTGTATCCGGCACCGCTGCGAGAGCGAAATCGAGCGCTTGTTCGGTCAATTGCCAGAAATCGAGATAGCGGCCCATCCCTGAGCGCGTCCAGGTATATTCCAATTGTTTTGCCCGCCAGATCTCCGAGACTCTTGCAGCATTCGGGCCAACCATGTCTTCGTGGCGCTTTACGGCAGAATGAACATCGAAAAGGGTGCCGTAAGCATCGAAAACATAACAATTCAGCATTCCTTTTTCTCCTTTACTGCGTCTCTGCGCTTGTGCGTCTGTCGGTTCTGAACTGTCGGAATGGCCAGAAAAAGCCATTATTCATCGTTGCATTGTGCGAACGATGCCTTACGTTCTGGGCAGATTCCACCTAAAACCCGAGTGGAAACATTATCAAACTGTTTGAAGGAGAAATACCATGGCTTTCGAACTACCCGAACTGCCCTATGCTTATGACGCGCTGGATCCTTACATGTCAGCCGAAACTCTGGAATATCACCATGACAAGCACCACAACGCTTATCTGACGGTGATGAACGACATGATCGGGGGCACCGACTACGAAAACATGGCCCTTGAGGATATCGTCAAAAAATCCTTCTCGGACAATCCGAAGCTCTTCAATCAGGCCGGCCAGTTCTACAATCACGTACACTTCTGGAACTGGATGAAACCTGGTGGCGGCGGCAAGTCGATTCCCGGTGCGCTCGAAAAAGCGATCGACTCCGATCTCGGTGGCTACGACAAAATGCGTAACGATTTCATGGATGCCGGTAAGACGCAGTTTGGCTCTGGCTGGTGCTGGCTCGCCGTTAAGGACGGAAAGCTGGAGGTTACGAAGACACCGAACGGCGAAAACCCATTGGTTCACGGCGCAATGCCGATCCTTGGTTGCGATGTCTGGGAGCATTCCTATTACATCGATTATCGCAACGCTCGGCCGAAATACCTCGAAGCCTTCGTTGACAATCTCGTGAACTGGGAATACGTAGCCGAGCTTTACGGTCAGGTAACATCTTGATTTAATTGGAATTAAATGGAAATCTTGGCCATCGGGCGGATTTTTTTGGCTGCTTCTCGGTGGAACCAACGCTTGTGCAGCCGCGTTTTTCTGTCGCATGCTCTCGGTTATGGGGGCTTCTTGATAGGGAGATACAAATGAAGAGAATTATCGCCGTTGCAGCCGCTGCTGCGATTGCTTCTGCAAGCGTCGCATTCGCCGCCGGACACACGGATGCGATCACCATGCGCAAAAACGGAATGCAGGGTGTCGGTCTTGCGATGGGCACCTTGGTCGCCATGGCGAAGGGTGAAGCCCCGGTAGACGCCAAGAAGGCGGCTGGTGCCTTGAAATCGATGAACTATGTCGCGAATACCTTCGGCGATTTCTTCCCGGAAGGTTCTGCTGACGGCGATACGACTGCCAGCCCGAAAATCTGGGAAGATATGGCGGGCTTCGAGGAAAAACTCGAAGCGCTGCAGACAGACACGGCCATGGCTGCGATGGATGCGCCACAGGATCAGGCAGCGGTGCAGGAATTGGTCGGTATGCTGGGCAAAGGCTGCAAGGGCTGCCACGAAGAATACCGCATCGAGAAATAGTCAATAGACACGCCGTGGTTGGCAGTCCGGCCGCGGCGTTGCTCGAATTTCACGGATGCTTGATGAGAAAAGCCCCGGCGACCCTGGTTGGTGCTGCTATCATTGCCGGCGCCGCGTTTTGGATTCTGTCCAAACCGCAGCCACTGACCGATGCCGAATTGAGCGGACTGTCGGCAGGTGATGCGACCCGTGGTGAGACGCTCTTTTGGGCCGGTGGGTGCGCATCCTGTCACGCCGGCAAGGATACGGAAGGCGACAATAAATTGAAGCTTGGCGGGGGGCACCGTTTGGTCACCGCTGCCGGAACCTTCGTCACCCCCAATATCTCAAGCGATGCCGGATCCGGAATCGGAGACTGGTCGGGTGCCGACTTCGCCAATGCGATGCTGAGGGGCATTTCGCCCAGCGGCGCGCATCTTTACCCAGCCTATCCTTACACCTCCTACGCGCGGATGAGTGTTGCCGACATTGCCGACCTATGGGCGTTTATGAAGACTCTTCCTGCGGTATCGCAGCCAAATGAGGGCAATGAACTCTCTTTCCCATTTTCGATCAGCCGGGGCATTGGTCTTTGGAAGCTCGCCTACATGGAGCCGGACGTTGAAATCACCCCGGAACCGACAGACGAGAGGATCGCTCGTGGCCGCTATCTGGTTGAGGGGCCCGGCCATTGCGGCGAGTGCCACACGCCGCGCACCGCCGCGGGCTATGGCGGCATAGACTATTCTCGCTGGCTTTCCGGCGGACCCGCGCCGGAAGGCGATGGCAGGGTCCCCAATATCACGCCAAGCGACGACGGCATCGGCTCATGGTCGGAAGCGGATATTTCTTATTACCTGGAGACGGGCCTGACCCCCGAATACGACTCGGTCGGGGGTTCGATGGTAAGCGTTCAGCAGAACATGGCGAAGTTGCCCGCCGCAGACCGCGAGGCAATCGCGGCCTACCTGAAATGGATCTACCCGGTTACCGGTGACGGCAGCTAGAACCAGGATCCGGAATTACGCCAGCTTCAAGCCTGTCGCTTTGATCGCGAATGCCTGCGAGCGAGCGGCATCCTCCAAAGCTGCGAATCTGCCGGACTTGCCGAAATGTCCGCTGCTCATATTGGTTCTGAGCATGAGGATATTGTCGTCGGTCTTGACCGCCCGCAGCTTTGCGACCCACTTTGCGGGTTCCCAATAAGTCACACGAGGATCAGACACACCTGCAGTCACCAGCATCGGCGGATAGTCCTTGGCATCGACATTGTCATATGGCGAATAACCGGCAATGTCGTGGAACGCTTCGATGCTTTCGATTGGGTTTCCCCATTGAGACCATTCGCCTGGCGTCAGAGGCAAACTGTCGTCGAGGATTGTGTTTAAAACGTCGACGAACGGAACGTCTGCGATCACACCGGCAAAAAGGTCAGGACGCATATTTACCGTAGCGCCTACCAGCAGACCGCCGGCGGAGCCGCCCTGAATGACGATCCGCTGTTTTGCAGTGTAGGCATCCTCTATCAGCTTCTCGGCGGCGGCGATGAAGTCCCGGAAGGTGTTCAGCTTCTTGGCGAATTTCGCTTCTTCATACCAGGAGCGTCCCTTTTCCTGACCGCCGCGTATATGGGCGATAGCATAAACGAAGCCGCGATCGACCAGAGACAGCCGGTTGGTTGAAAAGGCCGCCGGCATTGAATGGCCGTAGGATCCGTAGCCGTAAAGCAGGCAGGGCGCCGTCCCATCGATAGGGGTGGCGAAATGATGCAGAACCGTGACGGGAACCTCGGCTCCGTCATGGGAAATGGCGTGCAGGCGACGCGTGACATAGTTCGCCGAATCATGTCCCGACGGCACTTCCTGCTCCTTGAGCAGTTCCCGTTCATGTGTCTCGAGATTGTACTCGTATACACGGCTGGGGGTCGTCGGCGAGGAATACGTGAACCGCATAAGCTCGGTCTCATATTCGGGCGAAGTGGCAGCGCCCAATGAATAGGCTTCTTCCTCGAAGGCGATATCCTGGATCGGACCGCCATTGCGCATGAAACAGATGCGGGGGAGGGCGTTTTCCCGTTCCATCCAGATTACCCAGTCGCGATAGGCCTCGACGGATAGCACCATGCGGCCCGCTTTGTGCGGTATCAGGTCTTTCCAGTTCTCCATGCCGGGCGCGGTGACAGGTGTTTCCACGATCTTGAAATCGACGGACTGGTTCGCATTGGTCAGAATAAGGAAGCGGTCGTCTTGGTGTTCGACATTATATTCGAGCCCTTCTTGGCGGGGCGCGATGAGAGTAGGTTCAGCGCTCAGATCGTCGGTCGGAATAAAACGTATTTCGTCCTGGTCGTTCATGCCCGCGCCGATGAAGACGTAACGGCCGGAGCGGCTGCGCCCGACACCGCAGAAGAACCTCGGATCGGTCTCGTGGTAGACGAGTTCATCTTCCTTCGGATCGCTGCCGACGCGATGTCTGAAAACCTTGCTTGGGCGATGGTTCTCGTCGACCCTCGAGTAAAATAGCGTCTGCGGGTCGCCCCAGGCGGCGGATCCGACATCTTCGATCTGATAGTCGCTATCGCTGCCGGTCGAAAGATCCCGGAATACAAGCGCGAAATATTCCGCGCCGGAGATATCGCGGCTCCAGGCTAGCATCTTGTGGTCTGGCGACGTCTCGGCGAGGCCAAGCTCGAAATAGTCGCGGTCATCGGCTTCCTTGTTGACGTCAAGGAGAATTTCCTCATCGCCGCCGTCGCGTGGCGTGCGAACCCTGATCGGATGTTCGCCGCCCTCGATATATTTCCACGAATAGGCATAGTCGCCGTCCTTCACCGGGACCGACATATCCTCTTCCTTAATCCGACCCCGCATTTCGACAATCAGCTTTTTCTGAAGCTTTGCGGTATCCTCCATGGCTTTTTCATAATACTCGTTTTCGGCTTCGAGATAGGCCTTTATCGGATCGGGAAGTTTTTGCGGATCGCGCATCGCTTCCTGCCAGTTTTCCGCTCGCAGCCATTGGTAGTCATCGCTGATTTCGATGCCGTGCCACTCACTTTTGACCGGAATCTTCTTTGCAATGGGCTCTCCGCCCAGTTTCTTGAACTGGTGTGTCATGATGCTCCGCAATTTGCTGGGACAGGATTTATTTGTTGCCGGCTTCGGACTCCGGCTTAAAGGTGAGTGCATGGCCGTTCATGCAATATCGCAAGCCTGTGGGCTTCGGTCCATCGGGAAAAACGTGGCCGAGATGGGCGTCGCAATCTGCGCATCGCACTTCAGTCCTGGTCATGAACCATGAGCGGTCCGTGTGTTCGCTGACTGCGCCTTCCGCAATTGGCTCGTAAAAACTGGGCCATCCCGTTCCGGACTCAAATTTCGCTTCCGTTTCGAACAGCGGCTTGCCGCAACATACGCATTTGAATTGGCCCGGTCGCTTTTCATGCTGGTGCGGTCCGGTGAATGCGCGTTCCGTGCCGTGCTCGCGCGTTACGTGATACTGCTCAGGGGTGAGCTGCTTGCGCCACTCGCTGTCCGGCTTATCGATCTTTGGCATTGTCAGGTCTCCTTTCCACGCGAGATATGGTATCACTTCCGAGTTCTCAAGTATGACACTGAAACGTTAGTAACTGTGAGTGGAATGATCGCAGATGCCCGAAAAGGACCGCCGTGTCTTGAAGCCCTCGGTCACAGGCGATATGTGTTGGAAACTTTCGCCCCGCCAATTGTCTCACAACCGATGGTACGCCTTTGAACGCAACGATTGCCCTTCTGATCTCTCCGTTCTTTGCCGCATTGCTTTCCCCCTTACTCGTCAAGGCGATGGGATATCGGGCGGCGTGGGTGCTGGCGATCGTGCCCGCAGCGATTTTCATTCACCTTACCGGGTATATCGCTCCGGTA
>JAHEHW010000403.1 GCA_024639745.1 Salaquimonas sp.
CGAACTTTGTCGGTTGACGGTTGGGAGATTTCCGACAGCGAACAAGGCTGAGATCCGTGGTTTTGCGGCGCGGATTTTTGGGAGGAAGAAATGGCAAAAAGTGCGACGAAATCGGCCTATGATTCCAAGCCCTGGCTGAAATCCTATCCAGAGGATGTGCCGGCAGAAATCGAAAAGTTGCGCTATGGGTCTGTTGCCGAGTTACTAGAGCATTCATGTCGTGAACATGCCGCCAAGCCAGTCTTCTCCTGCATGGGCAAGACCCTCACCTATTCGGAATTGCACGAGCGATCAGCGCGCGTAGCCACCTGGCTTGGTGCCAATGATATCGGCAAGGGTGACCGCGTCGCAATCATGATGCCGAATATCCTGCAGTACCCGATTGTCATGATGGGTATTTTGCGTGCCGGCGCGACGGTCGTGAACGTTAATCCGCTCTACACGCCCCGTGAGCTGGAGCACCAGTTGAAAGATAGCGGTGCCAAGGCGATCTTTATTCTCGAGAATTTCGCCCGAACCCTGCAGGAAGTTGTGGGCAGGACGGATGTCAAACACATGGTTGTTACTGCAATGGGGGATCCGATTGGCGGGCTCAAGGGCGCGCTGGTCAATCTTGTCGTCCGCCGTGTCAAGAAAATGGTCCCGGCGTGGCAGCTTGACGGACATATTCCTTATTCGCAGGTACTCGCTGCCTCTGGCGAGCGCTTCAAGACGGTGTCGACGGCTCATGAGGATCTAGCCTTCCTGCAATATACCGGCGGGACGACTGGCGTGTCCAAGGGCGCGGCGCTTTCAAACGCGAATATTCTCTCCAACGCCGAGCAGAACCGATGCTGGGTTGAAGTCGCATATCGCGAGGACGGGAAGCCAGAAAACCTTACTTATATCTGCGTGCTGCCGCTTTATCATATCTTCGCGTTGACCGTGAACGCGATAATGGGGATGGAGCAGGGCGCACATAATGTGCTCATCCCAAATCCGCGCGACATTCCGGGGTTCGTCAAGGAGCTCTCCAAGTGGGAGTTTCATGTGCTTCCGGGGCTCAACACCCTGTTCAACGCTATGCTGAACAACGAGGATTTCAGCCGTCTCAATTTCAAGCCGTTGCGGCTGACGCTCGGTGGCGGGATGGCCGTTCAGCGTCCGGTAGCCGAGCGCTGGCAGAAGCTGACCGGTTGCGTCATCGCAGAGGGTTATGGGCTGTCGGAAACATCGCCGGTTGCTACAGCCAACCGGTTTGATGCCGTTGAGTTTTCGGGAACTATCGGGATGCCGATTCCCAGTACGGATGTCGCCATCCGTGACGAGGAGGGCGAGGACGTTCCTCTCGGCGAAGTCGGCGAAATCTGCATTCGCGGTCCGCAGGTAATGACCGGATACTGGAACCGTCCGGACGAGACCGCGAAGGTCATGACGGCAGACGACTTCTTTCGTTCTGGTGATATGGGTTTCATGGATGATCGCGGATATATCAAGATCGTCGATCGCAAGAAGGATATGATCCTGGTCTCTGGCTTCAATGTCTACCCGAATGAGGTCGAAGAGGTCGCCTGTTCCTATGATGGTGTGGTCGAAGCAGCCGCAATCGGCGTCCCGGACGAGAAGTCCGGCGAAGTCGTCAAGCTCTTCGTCGTGCGCCGTGATGAGAGCGTCAGCGAGGAGGCGATCAAGGATTGGTGCGCCAAGAACCTGACAAACTACAAGCGGCCGAGAGTTATCGAATTCCGCGACGAATTGCCGAAGACAAATGTCGGCAAGATCCTGCGCAGGCATTTGCGGGACTGATCTGTACAGAGCGGTCCTCGCCAAGCGTAATATACAGCCTTTTGATTTTGCACCAGTCGGCCCGCACAATTCAGGAAGCCGGCTGCCCGCCCTTTGGGTTAGGTTCAACCCAGTGTGGCCTGGATCAATCCGCGCAGCGAGTTTCCGACAAAGATGTTCTGCGCGGCCTTGATCTCTGAGGGAAGCAGGACCGCTTCCCGCGCGCTGCCGTTTTCGATGAGCTCTTCGCGCAGGATGCCGGGAAGCAGGCCGCAGCTTGCAGCTGGTGTCAGCAGGACATCGGAATCGGGCTGTTTTATAAACAGGTTCGTAATCGTTCCCTCGCAGATTTCGTCCCTAGTATTCAGCAGCAATACTTCATCCACCGTTTCTCGGTCGAATTCAACTCGCGCATTATCGTAGCTGCTTCGCTCGGTCGTCTTGTGAGGAATCAGAGAAGAACTCGGGTCTAATCGCTCATTGGCTATCGCTAGTCGCCAGACTGTTCCAGGTGGCAATGGTTGAAAAGGTGCCGCTGTGATTTCGACCGATGAGTCGCGCTTCAGTTCGAGGCGCACGCGAAGGGCGCCGGTCAGTGTTGCTGTCTTGCCGAGTTCGAAGTGGATGGATTCTTCTTGAAAGTTGAATCCGAAATGCGCAGCTGAGCGTTCGAGCCGCTTAAGGTGACGCGTCAGTCTTGGAAAATCTCCCTCCGGCGTTCGGCCGAAGGTTTCAATCAGGCCAAAATCGGGGAGGGTTTGCATAGG
>JAHEHW010000404.1 GCA_024639745.1 Salaquimonas sp.
CACCGCCCGCGTGGAATCTTCACCTCCGGCTCGGAAGAGCCGAATGCACTAGTGGAGCTTCGCTCCGGCGCGCATCGGGAACCGAATAGCCGCGCCACGGTCACGGAACTTTTCGACGGCCTGGAAGCGAACAGCCAGAATCACCGCGGATCCCTCAAATACGATCTGATGGCCGTGAACGATCTGCTTTCGCCGATACTGACGGCGGGTTTCTACTATAAAACCTTCATGTGGCCAAAGGCGTTTTGGGAAAAGCTCTATGAACCGGTCATCCGCGCTTCAGCGGGCTTGGGCAGGCTGTCCGGAGAAAATGACCCGGATTGCTATGACAAAGGTTTCCTGCATTGCGATGTGCTCGTGATCGGAGCAGGCCCGGCAGGGCTTACGGCGGCATCGGAACTTGGCCGCTCAGGACTGCGTGTCATCATTGCCGACGAGGACTTTCTGCCTGGCGGCCGTTTGAACGGTGAACAATTCGAGGTTGACGACAAGCCCGGGGCAAAATGGGCTTCGGAAACCTGGCGGGAATTGCAGTCGCTAGAAAATGTCCGCGCGATGCTGAGAACAACAATCTACGGCGCGTTCGATCACGGAATCTACGGCGCACTGGAACGGAAGACCGACCACCTGGCCGATGCCGAAGGCAAACCGCGCCAGATCCTTTGGCGGATTTACGCTAAGCATTCGATTCTTTGCGCCGGCGCGACCGAGAGGCCCATTGCCTTTGCAAATAATGACCGCCCAAGAATAATGCTCGCAGGCGCGGTTCGCACCTATGCCAACAGGTTTGGCGTGCAGGCGGGAAAACGGATCGCGATATTCACGAATAACGATGACGGTTGGCGTACCGCAATCGATCTCAAGACGAGCGGCGCGGAAATTGCGGCCGTAATCGATACGCGGTCAGGGTCGCCCGTGACCGCAATTCCGGGAATTCGCTCCATAACGAACGAAGCCGTCGCCAATACCCGCGGACGTCACGGCGTAAAATCGATTGCGCTGACCAATGGTCGCGAGATGACGGTAGATTGTCTTGCGGTCTCGGGCGGGTGGAGCCCAAACGTTCACCTCACCTGCCATCAGCGCGGATGCCCGCAATGGCGCGAGGATATCGCCGCATTCGTTCCTGGTGGCGATCTTCCGCAAGGAATGACGGTCTCAGGGGCCGCGAACGGAACGTATGGGTTGGACCGCATTCTATCGACGGCTCACGAAGCCGCTGCAAAGATTGCGCGGGATTACGGAAAGAAGGCGACCATTGGCAAACCGCCTTCTGCAAGCGACGAACCTTCAGCTACGACAGCCTATTGGCATGTCACGGCAAAGCGTGGCCGTGCATGGGTGGACCTCCAAAACGACGTCACCGTCAAGGATATCAAGCTTGCCCATAGCGAAGGCTTCCGCTCGGTCGAACACCTTAAGCGATACACAACGCTCGGCATGGCAACGGATCAGGGAAAGACGGCAAATGTCGTCGGCCTTTCCATCATGGCTGAGGTCTCAGGCAAATCGATCTCCGCAACCGGAACGACGATATTCCGCCCGCCCTATACCCCCGTACCGATCGGAGCATTCGCCGGTAGATCGCGCGGCAAGGATTTTCGGCCCGTTCGTCATACGCCGAGCCATCAATGGGCTGAAGAACAAGGCGCGGTCTTTGTCGAGGCCGGCGCCTGGATGCGGGCGCAATGGTTTCCAAGGACCGGCGAAACCCATTGGCGGCAAAGCGTGGATCGCGAGGTGCTTGGCACACGCGGATCGGTTGGCATCTGCGATGTCACGACCCTGGGCAAGATCGATGTACAAGGTCGCGACGCAGCGGAATTCCTGAATCGGGTTTATGTCAACGGCTTTGCCAAACTCCCTGTCGGCAAGGTTCGTTACGGCCTGATGCTTCGCGAAGACGGCATCGCAATGGATGACGGAACGACAGCCCGCTTTTCCGAAACCCATTTCGTCATGACCACCACGACCGCAAATGCGGTTCCGGTGTTTCGACACCTCGAATTTTGCCGCCAATGCCTATGGCCGGAGCTAGACGTTCATCTGATTTCTACAACCGATCAATGGGCCCAATTCGCCGTTGCCGGGCCCAATTCGCGCAACTTGCTTGCCAGAATCATCGATGCCGACCACAACATTTCGAATGAAGCCTTCCCTTTCATGGCGTGTCGTGAAATCACGGTTTGCGGCGGCACCCCGGCACGTCTGTTCAGAATATCTTTCTCCGGAGAACTCGCCTACGAAATCGCGGTGCCAGCCCGCTATGGCTACGCGTTAATCTGCCGTTTGATGGAAGTGGGCAGCGATTTTGACGTAATGCCCTACGGCACCGAAGCGCTGTCCGTCATGCGAATTGAGAAAGGCCACCCGGTCGCCAACGAGCTGACTGGGCAGACGACCGCGCGAGACCTTGGCCTCCAAAAAATGATGTCCCCGATGAAGGATTTTATCGGAAAGGTGATGGCGGACCGAGAAGCGCTGAATAGTAAAGACGGCTACAAGCTTGTCGGTTTTCGACCGGTGGAT
>JAHEHW010000060.1 GCA_024639745.1 Salaquimonas sp.
AGGGTCGCGAACAGCATGTCCTTGGCCATCACCGAAGAACCGGTCAGGCGATTGAACAGGGTCGACTTCCCTGCATTGGTATAACCGACCAGCGCAATGATCGGATGCGGGACTTTTTTGCGCTTCGAGCGATGCAATTGTCGTGTCCGACGAACTTTCTCGAGATCACGCTCAAGCCGGAGTATCTTTGCCTGGATTTCCCGCCGGTCCGCTTCTATCTGCGTTTCGCCCGGCCCACCCATGAAACCTGCGCCGCCGCGCTGGCGTTCGAGGTGGGTCCATTGCCGCACAAGCCGGCCTTTTTGATAATTGAGTTGCGCCAGATCGACCTGAAGTCGGCCTTCCTTTGTCTGGGCGCGCTCACCGAAAATCTCAAGGATCAGACCGGTCCGGTCGAGAACCTTGCAGTTCCACGCCTTTTCAAGATTGCGCTGCTGGATTGGAGAAAGACCGTGATCGACGATTGCGAGGCCGATTTCAGAGGCCTTGATGATACCGGCAATCTCGTCCACCTTGCCACTACCCATAAGCGTCGCCGGCTTAATAGCCTTGATCGGCAAAACGCCGGATTCGGCAATTTCCAGATTGATCGCCTCGGCAAGCCCGATCGCCTCTTCAAGACGTGACTCGATCGACCTTGTATCTTTCTCGGTTTCATGCAGCCGAGAAAAGTCCGGAACCAGCACGATCGCACGCTCCGGACGTTGCTCGTCTTCCTCTGTCCATTGAAACTTGGAGTCTCTGCCTTGCTCGCCGGAGGTCAATCTTTCTCCTCATTGCCATCATCCGGGCCCAGATTGACCGGAGCCGACGGCATGATCGTAGAGATCGCATGCTTATAAACCAGCTGGGCGATGCCATCCCGCTTCAAAAGAACGCAGAAATTGTCGAACCAGCTCACAACCCCGTTCAGCTTCACGCCATTGACTAGAAAAATGGTCAGTGGCACCTTTTGCTTGCGAACCTGATTGAGAAAAGCGTCTTGAAGGTTTTGAGAGCGTTCAGCCATTTTGTCCCAGTTTACAAAAGCGAACGCCGCTTGAAATCCCGTCGATCTTGCGGTGTTCTGTTCTTATACGATCGATATCGATGAGAGGATAAAATCCACGCATCACGGATAATATAAGGCGGTAAACCCCTGCCGCACAAGGGGAAGATTGTGCCGGTTTCATTTTCCTCACGGGCTTTGCGAAATTGGATCAGCGATTGTTGAACCAATAAAAGGGGTTCAGCGCGACAACAAGGGCTACGACCTCGAGATGCCCGAACAGCATGACAACAGACAGGATGAGTTTTTGAGCAGCCTGCATCTCGAAATAGGCGGGCCAGCCGGCTGTACCAAATCCTACCCAATCGACCGAGTAGGCCGGACCTGCGTTTGCAAAGGCTGCGACAGTCGCCATCAAACTCGCATGGAAGTCCATTCCCGAAAGGGCCAAAGCATTAGAGCCAATCAGAATGGTCATCATGGCCGCCGTAAACATCGTCCAGATCGATTTCATCAAACCCACGCTGTAGATTTCGCTGCCGAAACGCGTTCGATGAATCCCGTGCGGATACACAAGTCGTGAAAGTTCCGTTTGCGCATGGAAGATCATGCCTCCCAGGCGATAGAGCTTTACGCCACCCGCGGAAGAATAACAGCCGCCTCCAATGATAAGAACCGTAATCACCAACAAAGGTGGCAAAAGTGCAAAAATACCGGGACGCGTTTGCAGGCCGGAGGTCGAAACAAGCGAGGTCGCGTTGAATATCGCCTCGGAAATTCGTTCGAACCAGGAAACCTGAGCCGCGCCTCCACCGGACTGCTGAATCGCCCCGTAGATAACGAGGGACAAAACGGCGGCGGAACCAATCAGAAAATAACTTTCCCGGTGTCGCTGGAGATCGGCCCAACGCATTTTGAGGATCAATCCCTGCCAGAACACGCTGGTCGAAGCGAGCAGGAAGAAGATCGCCATGACTAACAGCGTAGCCGGGTTGGCGACATCAATAAGATCTCTACCCGGCAGCACGTATCCGCCGGCCGAGATAGCCGTGGAAGCCAGAATCAGACTGTCATACGCCTCGACTCCTGTGAGCATCAAAAGCGCGAAGCAGACGACTGTCGTGATCAGAAAGTACTGCGTGAATTGCCAGGCGCTTCGCTTGATCCCGCTTCGTGTATGGCCGACGGCTTCGCCGGAACTTGTTCTCGGCCGAGGCATGCCGCCAGTGCGAACCGGGCCCAGGAACAGAACAAAGGTCAAAAGCGTGCAGAGCGCACCTACCCATTGTAGCGTCACCCGGAGAAACAATGCAGCGGCAGGCGCGTCCTGAGAATTCGTGACACCGTCCGCAGCTGTTGTTGTCAACGCGGAAACCGCTTCGAAAAGACCGTCCACGTAAGAAATGCCGAAAACGCCGGCCAAAGGAATCGCAGCCAGAACGGGAAACAGCAGCCAGGCGGTTATGGCCAGGTAAATCGAGCTGACCCTGCCGAGCACACGCTCCCGCCCACGTGTTGCCGCCAGAACCGTGAGGGACAGGAATAACCCGAAAGTTGCGTAAATCAAAAGCATGTACCCGGTTCGGAAATCGTCCGAGCCAAAGCCAACCAATGCCGGCAACAGCAAGGACAGGCTGAGCAAACTGCCGATCTGGGCAAGATAATTCAGCAGTCCAACCAAGTTTTGCCAATCCCCGTTTGCAAATCCATATCCCGCACTTATGGCAAATATGGTCGTTCACTCAAGCACCAAGTTTGCGGGTGGATAGACGCTTCGGTCATCATCGCAACATCGATTATGGTCACAGACCCGTGCGAAGAGGCGCACATAAGTCCTTTTTAAGAGAAATTGGCCGAAAGCCCAGGGATATAGACGCCGTTAGCCCGCAATTCCCAATTAGATCGACATATATCATTGAAAAATCGTGCTTTTTGGCGCTGTCTAGCACCCTCTAACAAAGAATTTGCCCCGGACTTAAGGCCCAAAGCTAACGCTTAGCTGACGCAATTTGGCGTTACACTCTTGCAAAGCGTGCAATAAATCGAAAAGCTGGAAATTCCCCCATTCAACTTCTTCATGCGCCTCCCGTGACTGATATCCTTGAAAATAAAGTGGAAACGCCGGCAAGACTGAGACAGGCGCTCGCTGGTCTTTTGCACTCGATCTATCCCGAACAAGATCCCCGAAAACTGGCTGAAAACGTCATCGAATGTTTTTGGCCTGAAGACAAGCAGCCCAGAAAACGTGGCCGCATACCTGGAAATACGATCTGGAACGAGAACGATACCTATCTGATCACTTACGGCAACTCGATTACGGATGGCATTCACAAACCCCTGGACCTGTTATGGGATTTTGCCGAGCGATATTTGAAGGGCGTCGTCAACGGGATTCACATCCTGCCCTACTTTCCATTTACTTCAGATGACGGATTCGCAATCACAGACTATCGCGCAGTCAACTCGGTACTTGGCGATTGGCATGACATCAACCGCATTGCGGCCGATTTTCGCGTCATGTCGGATCTGGTTCTGAACCACTGCTCAAGCCAAAGTCGATGGTTCAGTGAGTATCTTCAGGGGCATTCGCCATATGACCAGTTTTTCTTCGAGGCATCGCCCGAGGATGATTTGTCGGATGTCGTGCGGCCTCGCACCCATCCTCTGCTTCGCGAGGTAGAGACCGCGAACGGCAAACGCTATGTCTGGTGCACCTTCAGCCACGATCAGGTCGATTTTGACTTCTCGAACCCTGAGGTTCTTCTCGAATTCATCCGCATAATGCGCTTCCAGATCGATCAGGGCGTCAGAACTCTGCGTCTGGATGCCGTTGCCTTCCTGTGGAAGGAGATCGGAACAAGCTGCATCCACCTGCGGCAGACGCATGAAATCATTCGTCTGATGCGGCTTCTGACCGACTATGCCGAAGAAAAAATCATCCTGATCACCGAGACAAACGTTCCGAATTTGGAGAACCTGAGCTATTTCGGCAATCGCAACGAGGCGCATGTAATCTACAATTTCTCGTTGCCGCCACTTATCCTTCATGCGCTGCTGAACGGTACATCCAGAGGGCTCAATGCCTGGCAGATGGCTATGCCCCCGGCGCAACTCGGATGCGCCTATTTCAACTTCACCTCCTCCCATGACGGTATCGGCATGCGACCTGCCGAAGGATTGATACCGGAGGAAGAAATCGACACCATGATCGATTGCGTGAAGGCGTTCGGCGGAAAGGTTTCAATGCGCAAGGGCCCCGGCGGGGTTGAGAAACCCTATGAGTTGAACATCACGCTGTTCGATGCTTTCAGGGGAACTGCGAAGGGCGAAGACGCCTACAATGTTGAACGGTTCTTGTGTAGTCAGGCGCTCGCCATGGGACTTGAGGGCATACCGGCCTTTTACATCCATTGTCTCCTGGGGACCCACAATGACTACGAAGGCATGGAGCGCCTTGGATACAATCGCGCTATCAATCGCCATAGCTGGAACTATGAACAACTGCAGGAGCAGCTCGCAGATCGTGAAAGCGCCCATAGCCGGGTCTTTAACGAAATGAAGCGGCTAATCGCCCTCCGCTGCAAGCAACCGGCTTTCCACCCGAACGCAACGCAATTCACCCTGCAATTGGGCGATGAGGCATTCGGCGTCTGGCGCCAGAGTCTGGATCGCGATCAGAGCATATTCGCCATCAACAATATGACGGACCGCGAGATCGCAATACCGGTCTTCGCGCTCAACCTTATCGGAAATTCGCATTGGGGCGATTTGTTGACCGATGAGAGTATCTCACTTGCCGCAGATACGATTTCCTTCGCGCCCTATCAGACAAGATGGATAACGAACCGCCATTGATACCCGCCGGACACGAACCGGTCTTTTTTACCGATCTCGACGGAACGCTGCTGGATCACGAAACCTATGACTGGTCGCCGGCCGAACCCGCCTTGGAGCGCTTGCGCCAGCACAATATTCCACTGATCCTCGCTTCCAGTAAAACCGCTGCAGAAATCGCGCCACTTCGCGTCGCGCTCGGTTTCTCCCATTGTCCCGCAATCGTGGAAAACGGCAGCGGTGTGCTCGCGCCCGACGAAGGGAGACCCAACGCCAACCGAACATATTATCGCTTGATATCCGAACTGAACGCATTGCCCGTAGACCTACGAGCACATTTCAGGGGATTCGCTGACCTCTCCGTTGACGAAATCCGGAAGGTCACCGGGCTTTCGGAAGCCGAAGCCGACCTTGCCCGAATGCGCGATTTTTCCGAACCCGGCAATTGGCGAGGAAACGAGACTGAAATGCAGGAGTTCCTTTCCCTCCTCGCACAACGCGGAATATCGAACCGTATGGGCGGCAGGTTTCTGACGCTTTCTTTTGGAGCGGACAAGGCAAATCGCCTGGTAGAAATCATGACCGGGATGCGCGCTCATTCGGCAAAACCGCGCGAAGCTATCGCACTCGGTGATGCGCCTAATGATATAGGCATGCTTGAAGTCGCCGATTACGGCATCATCATTATTAACCCCGCTCACGCCGCGCTGCCACACCTCAAGGGTGAAGATACCGGTCGCATCTGGCGGGCCCAAGCGGCTGGAACGAGTCCATTCCGAAAATCACCGCCGATCTTTCCAATGACAGCTAAAAGAGTCCGGCACTCAAAATCCTGAACCAGTCTACTGGATTAGTGGCCAGAGGATTTCGCCTCCACGAAATTCGTCACCGGCGAGTTCCGGCGCTGAAGCAACGCATTTATCCTGCACGAAAGCCGAGCATTCGTCATAGCTCGCCTGTCCAAAACCCGAATAATAGATCGCGATTACAAATTGATACGCAGGAACGATTATGCAGCCCTCGGGCCCCTTATCGGTTTTCGGAAGACGCGCATATACCTTGTATAGTCCCTCATCGACTGCGGCCGACAATGCCGATCCGGGAGTTTCATCTTCCAAAGCTGGCAATATCGGAACCCGATGCTCACCGGTCGCGTCGAATACGGTAACGCTTTCACTGTTTAGCGGAGCGACCATCTCCACGGATATATCGAAAGGGCGCAATGCCTTGAGGCAAACGTCTTCAACATAGAACACCATATGCCACATTGGGGCATCACCCGTTCGCTTCGTTTTTAGAGTTGCCTTGTAGTTCGTACAGTGCAGGATGCCCCGCGCGGACAGTCTGACCAGATTGCTTCGCTGCACCCATCTGGCTTCGTACCAACCCATTGCAAAAACGGGTTTGGATTCAGGTATGCTCATTTTGATTATCTCCCACACCAAAAAACGCCAATAACGTAACGCAATATATTTCATTCAATAAAAAGAAAGGACGCGATGAAAAGTATGGTCATTGCATTTGACGGTAAGCGACGGGATATAATCGGAAATGGCTGACTTTCACCAAAATGGCAGCGTGGCAACGCTGCACAATTTGACCCGAATGCCGGTCGAAGACATCGAGCGTCAGCTATCGATCCTTGCACAATCACGTAAAATTACACTGATACTTCCATCCCTTTATTCCGAACTTGAAGCCCCTGCCCTGTCGAACATCATCGATGAACTCCGCGAAGCGAAATACATCAATCATATCGTGATCGGATTGGATCGCGCAGACCGGGATCAGTACCAGCATGCGCGTGAATTCTTTTCGCGTCTGCCGCAAACTCATGACATCCTTTGGAATGCCGGCCCGAGGCTTCGAGAAATTCACACCAGTCTGAAAGAAGCGAAACTTGCTCCGGAGGAGCCGGGCAAGGGTCGGAATGTCTGGTATTGCATCGGCTACACGCTGGCATCGCAGAACTCTGACATTGTGGCCCTGCACGATTGCGATATTACGACTTATTCCCGCGAAATGCTGGCGCGCCTAATCTATCCGGTGGCAAACCCGGTTTTTCCATACCAGTTCTGCAAGGGCTATTATCCGCGCATCGCCGAAGGGAAGCTTAACGGTCGGGTCAACCGGTTGCTGGTCACGCCCCTCTTGTTGGCATTGGAGAAAACCTGCGGCCATCATGACTATATCGAGTATCTACAAGGCTTCCGGTATCCGCTTGCCGGTGAATTTGCCATGCGCACCGCGATCCTGCCGGATATGCGAATCCCTTCGGATTGGGGTCTCGAAATTGGCGTTCTGTCGGAAGTCTGGCGAAACCTCTCTCGCCACGCCGTATGTCAGGTCGACATCTCGGATGCCTATGATCACAAGCATCAGCCGCTTTCGGAGGAAGACGCGAGTCGCGGTCTCTCTCGAATGTCGACCGATATCTGCAAGGCCCTGTTCCGCAAGCTTGCAACCGATGGCGTCGTTTTCAATCAGGAACTGTTCCGGACCCTGAAGGCCACCTATTACCGCATCGCTCTCGACCTGATCGAGATGTATTATTCTGATGCGATCATGAATGGCTTGCATCTTGACCGTCACAAGGAAGAGAAAGCCGTCGAACTCTTCGCCGCCAATATTGTCGAAGCGGGTCATACCTTCCTGGAAAACCCGATGGAAACGCCTTTCATCCCAAATTGGAGCAGGGTCCAGGCTGCCGATCCGGACGTTTTGCGACATATCCGTCAGGCAGTCATGGCGGACAATGCTTGATCCGATCAAAATGCAGGCGGATTACTTTCGAAAATCCGACGGTGGCTTGCCATAGCGGTTGCGGAATGTTTTTGCGAAATGCGCTGAACTGCAGAACCCGGTGGTAAGCGCTATCTCGGTGATCGACAACGGTGACTGTGCGAGCAGGTTCTGCGCCTTTTCCAAACGGAGATTCCGGTAGAATGCCATTGTCCCTTCACCCAGCTTATCGCTGAAGAGCCGGTTCAACTGTCGCGGGCCCACTCCCGACATCTCGGCAACTTGCATCAAGTCCAACGGGTCACCGACATGGTTTTCCATGGCCTCAATGGCGCGAATGACCGGGGCGCTGGTGGTGCCATATCGCGCCACGTATCCGGCTCGCTGCGGCTGCCCCGCCCCCCGCACATTGGTGTGCATGAACCAGTCGCTCACCTTTGTCGCGAACTCCGAACCGTGATGACTCGCGATCAGCTCGTGCATCATATCGAGCGGCGCGATACCTCCGGCACAGGTATAGCGGTCCTTGTCGATGACATAGATGCTTTTTTCGAGGTAGAGCGACGGCGAAATCTCGACCAACGA
>JAHEHW010000061.1 GCA_024639745.1 Salaquimonas sp.
TGAAGCGTCGGGGCCTGAAGGGGAGTGTTGTCTGGGTACTCGAGGAAAACCACATCGCTTCGCGGTTCTATCGTAACGCCGGTGGCCGGGAGATTGCCCAGGGTATCGAAACATTCGACGGTAGCGACCTCGGCAAAATTGCGTTCGCCTGGGATTAATCCCCACTGCTCATAGCTCGCACAGGTTAGAATTTGAGCGATTCCCTAATTTTGGGCGATATCGTTCGGCGAACCCGAAAGCGGGCCTCTATTTCCAAAAAACCGTGGTTGATCGACGCCGCAACGAAATACCCTTGCCAGACCATCGGCGATCTGCCGCGCAAGTTCATTGGCATTCGGATTTGCTTTGGCATCGACATAGCCGACGGTGCAAGAGCTACGCTGATTTTCCGGCAACGAGGGGTCCCCAACCGTAGCAATACGCAGAACTTGCCCTGTGTACCGGGGGCTGTTTGCACCGGTATCTGGATCGATATTCTCAATAAACCATCGATGGATGGTGGCAAACGGCTTCCCGTCGGCTAACCGCCATTCAATCGTATCGTGCACCCTGTTCCATTGCATAAATCCGTGACGCACCCTGCCTTCTTCGGCCACGGGTCAGTAAAAAACGAACTGACGCAGATCGCCTTCAGAAAAAATGACCGGATAGAGACCGAAGCCCTGGCAAAGGGCACGGCCACCCATTTGCGCTTCGATTTCGTCCGCCGGCTTCTGCCACTCGCAAGCATTTTCGAGATCGAGCTTGGTATAGGTCGATGAAATTTCCTGTGCCCAAACCGGTAAGGAAAAACAAAACGGCCCGATCAAAAGCACTGTTAAAAAAGAAACGACTAGACCATAACTCGGCATTACAATCTCCAGAAAATCTGGAACTGGGTCACTTTAGACGACCAAAGACCGATTGTCACAAGCAGCTTCCACCTATAGGGATGCATTGCACGAGACCAGCGTCAAAACCACAGAAGGCGGGGAAAGAACATGCGTGTCGACCTCATCAAGATTGGAAATAACCCACCGGAAGACATCAACGTCTTGGTTGAGGTTTCCGTAGGCGGTCATCCGATCAAATATGAAATGGATAAGGAAGCCGGCACGATGGTTGTCGATCGCTTCCTTTATACCCCCATGGCCTATCCGGGCAATTACGGCTTCGTGCCACAGACTCTATCCGAAGACGGGGATCCGATCGACGTCCTGATTTGCAATACCCGTCCGCTGATTCCCGGTTGCGTCATCAATACCCGGCCAATCGGCGTGCTGGTTATGGAGGACGATGGCGGTAAAGACGAGAAGATCATTGCGATTCCATCGACGCAGGTATCTGCCCGCTACCGCAACATTTACAATTTCTCGGATTTGCCTGAAATCACACTTTCCCAGATCGAGCACTTCTTCGAACACTACAAGGATCTGGAACCCGGCAAGTGGGTGAAGATTTCAGGTTGGCAAGACGCTGATACGGCAAAGCAGATGATACAACAAGCGATCGAAAGGGCCGCTGCCGAGTAGATCTTTACCCGGTATAGGCGGTTTACGCGCCCAGCGCGGCCAGCACCTTTCCCGCTTGCGGATCACAAAGGACCAATATCTTTTGTCGGCCCGTGGAACCGGAAACCAGTTCGAATTTCTTTTTTGGGTACCCCAGTCGATCCGCCAGGAAATCGATCAATGCCGTATTGGCCTTTCCCTTTTCGGGTTTGGCCCGGATTGAGATTCGAAGATATCGAATGCCATTGACATCCGTCCAAACCCCTCAGACGGCTTCGCTACGCACGCCCGGCGTCAAGCGAACGCGCAGCCGATAACCACCCTCTATTCGGTCATACCAACTCGGACTGCTCAAAATACATTTGGATAGATGTAATAAACGATGATTCTCTGAAGCAGGAAGATCGCGAAGATCAGCACGATTGGCGACAAATCGATCCCACCCATATTCGGCAGAAATCTGCGGATCGGGCGCAATGCCGGCTCGGTCATATGGTAAAGGAAATTACCGATCATGCCGACAAACTGATTGCCGGCATTGATTACGTTAAAGGCAAAAAGCCAAGAAAAAATAGCGCTCGCTATGATGATCCAGACATAAAAATCCAAAGCGATCAAAATGACTTCGAGGATTGCGCGCATTACATTGGTCTCCTGTTGCCGCTGAAATAACCTTCACGGCCCCCGCTTTCAAGCACGGAGTTTTTCGGACGTCGCGGATGGCGCGCTCGATGTCTCGGCCGATCCAATCCAATGCTTCAGGAAATGCTGCAACCAGCGTCGCGTAGCCGCATCGTATAGATAGCGGCCCTCAATATGGTGGCGACGGTCCTGCGCTCCGTTGAGGGAAAATCGGTGTGCGCCACGGACCGTCCAGCGGTGCACCATTGCAAAGGTCAGCTCGGCGTGAAACTGAATTCCATACGCGTGATCACCGTACCGGATCGCCTGATTTTCATATTCGTGACCAGTCGCAAGCCTGACCGCACCTTCGGGCATGCTGAAGCCTTCACGGTGCCATTGATAGACCATGTCCGGCCAGTCAAAGAGTTCGCGTCCGTGCTCCGTGGGTATCAATGGATAATAACCAACCTCGGCAAACGCTCTTTCATTCGCTTGCACGGTGCCGCCGAGCTTTTTGACCATCATCTGCGCGCCAAGACATATACCGAGGAAAGGTTTGTTTTCCTTGAGTGGAATATCGATCCAATCGATTTCCCGCTTGACGTATTCATGGTTGTCGTTGGCACTCATCGGACCACCAAAAATGACGGCACCAGCATGATTCTCCAAGGTCTCGGGAAGTTCGTCACCAAGCGGCGGGCGGCGGATATCGAGACGATATCCGAGACCTTCCAGCATATGGCCCAGTCGACCACAGGACGACGTTTCCTGATGCAAGACGGCCAGAACTGTCGGTCCTTCCCTGTTGGGTTTGCCCGGATCTGCTGGTTTCGGATCTCCTGGAAGAATGAAATTCACGCCCTGGACCTCACGATTGCCGTCGCGCTCTGACCCGTTGCTTCATCGCAATCCGATCGGGAGTTTCGACTTCCATCAGCTGCGCGATTCGCCAGACTACATTATCCTCGAATTCGTGCATGACACCGTCGGCGAACACCATTTCCCACATGCGCTCGATAATGGCGATCCTTTGCTCCCGATCAAGATGGCGTTTCAAGGTCGATGTGAAACCGTAAAGATCAATCGCTTCATGCTCCGCGTCGCGCGCGGCCTCATACAGCGCTTCCATTTCACCCTTGGACAGGCCATATTCATCCGTCAGCAAGGCCTCCATGCGCTCACGCTCACCGTCTGTAATTTTGCCATCGGAAGCAATAACGTGAAACATCAAAGCAGCTTCAGCGAGGCGTTGATCGTCGTCGTCAAAAAGCGGCTTTTTGACAGCTTCTTCGTCTTCAGCCTGAAACAGTTTTTTGAGGGCATCGAACATAAGCTAGACTTAGTGCGAACGGGCTGTCATATCAATGCGAATAGGTTGAGCCAGTCGACCGTCCTGGTCTTTCCAGTGCTGGTGGTTAAGAACGGTTCCGTTCGCACGAACGGCGCGTATCTGTTCAAGCGTGATTTCGCCGCAAACCCAGCCCGGCTGATTCAGGGCTCCAATCGCAATTATCCCATCTTCCGGGAAGCCGATATCAGGCGGTCCGTAGATCCCCGCTGCGCCGATTGAAACATCCGTTGCCGGCGACCAGTGAGCTTCGCCGACCAGAGGTGCCTGAACGCTGATGCATTGATTCTCTAGCGCCCGGGCCATCGCGCCGATTCGAACGCGATGATAACCGCGGATCGTCTCTGTTACCGACGGTACCAGCAGAATTTCCGCGCCTGCATTGACCATGGCTCGTGCGACGAGCGGAAATTCGCTGTCATAACAAATCGGAATACCAAGTGTACCGATCTCCGTGTCGAAGACCTTGACGACGGGCCCACCCGAGATACCCCATTCCTCACGCTCGAACCGAGTCATGATCAGTTTATCCTGAAAATCATGCTGCCCGTTTGGTAGAAAAAGGCCTGCACGGTTCACGATACGCGATTGACCCGGTTCCCTGAAGGGCAGACTGGGAGCGCAGATGACGAGACCATGTCGGACAGCGAGATTGCTCCAGAGGTTCGTGAAATTGCCATATCGCGCAGAAATTGCGTCGATCGAACCATGCAGATTCGTTGAAACCTTTTTCCCATACAGACTGGCGAGTTCCATCCCGCCATATTCCGGAAACACGGCAAGATGCGCGCCTTTATCGACAGCCTTGGCAACCCATGTTTCCGCCTTGGCAGTATAGGATTCCCAGCTCTCCAGCCAGGAGAGGGGATAGGCCGCCGCCGCTATTGTGATTTTCCCGGATGATATCACGCTTACGTTGCCCTTCCAGCTCGTTGTTTGTTATCGCAACCAATGAATAAAGAATTGAAAGGATTTGAAAAGTGGAACGGCGAAACGCCACAAACCGATCACTTATCACCTGCCAGTTCACTAATAATAATCCACCGAGTCGATGCTGAAATCAAAATCCGAGCGATCTTCGAATTTTTTGTCACTTTGGCTGGAATTTCTTCGGAAGTGGTAGTAAATGGGCGACGCAGCGGGCCGCTGTAGCTCAGTTGGTAGAGCACGTCATTCGTAATGATGGGGTCGTAGGTTCGAGTCCTATCAGCGGCACCACTTCTCCCCTCGGATATTCCGCCGCTTACTCCGGCCCATATGCATTCAAATGCCGTTTAGGGTGTATTTGAAATTCCGAAAATTGATGAAAGTCATTTTTGACTTAACAAACTCGGCTTAGTGCATTTTCAAGCGAATGCGGTAAAAACGGCAAGACAGTGCTTCCTCAAAAAGGGTTTGGGCACTTTCAGATTAATCGCGGTGCAGTTCTCACGCCGACAGCGTCCTATGCCGGGAATCCTGCAATTTGTGCAGTCTGTGCCAACTAGGCAGTGCTACAATAGAGAGAGAATCTTCAAAATTGTTGCGGCTTTGCGGGGTCTCGATGGCAGTCCAACTTTGCAGCTCATTATGCCTCGTGCATCGCAGCGTCCAACAGCGCGATCAATTCGGAAGCGAATTTACGTAGTGCCATGCTGGCAAGCTGCGCAGGACCTCCTTCCCAAGCCAAGGTTTGTGCTTACGACCTGCCCAATTATGGCGAGCAAACCGTCTGCGTGAACGCGAGTGCGAATGACAGCAGCATCAGTCCTAGTTGAAGCAACCCTATTTCCTCGATCCAAGGTATTCGGCGGCGCGAAAGTGAAGCGTTGTCAGGATTTAAATTGTCTGGGATTCTGCAATATCTTCAGCACAAATTTGCGTCTTCTGGGTCCTGCAATGAACAATCAGGCTTCCTCCTACCAGACACGGGATTAAGGCTCGTTGGCGGCACATCCTTCACGCCTACCAAAGCATGATGGTGAGGCGATTTGCTGCCGTGCCCGAGCGCCTAGCCGGAGAGCAAAAATGGCAGCCCGAGCGACAGTGCCGGAAACGCTACAAGCAACGCGACCCTGACGAGTTCAGACGCGAAGAACGGTGCGACACCTTTGAAGGTCGTCGCCATGGGCACATCTTTTGCCAGTGCGGAAATGACGAATACATTCATCCCCACAGGCGGCGTAATCAGCCCCAGTTCAACGACAACCAGAGCTAATATGCCAAACCAAACCTTCAGGTCATCCGTCGACATTCCATAACCTGCGCCTTCCGCCGGCTGGTAATCGCCTCCGTTCATCGCCACAAGCACCGGCCAGAAGAACGGAATGACCAACAGGATCATCGACATCGAGTCCATGAGGCAGCCAAGCAGGATGAGCGCCAGAAGCAGGATCATCAGCACCATCATTGGGGAAAACCCGGAATTCACGGCCCATTCAGCGGCCGCCTGCGGCACGCCTGCGCGGGACATGAAGATTTTCAGCAGCTCCGCACCGAGCAGGATGAGATAGATCATGCCGGCCGTGCCGGCGGTTTCGCGCACGCTTCCGGTAATCTCGGCCATTCCGAGACGGCCCTGGATGAGGCCGAACACGAAGACGACGAAAACGCCGATGGCTGCAGCAGGGGTCGGGTTGTAGAAACCCGCATAAATACCACCGATGACGATGCCGAATATCGCAAGGACCGGAATCACACCGCGGGTTGCCTGCCAGAACTCTTCCCTGTTCGCCGCTCCGTGCGCGGGTCCCGATCCCGGAACCATGCGGACATAAATGGCGATCGTGATCAGAAACAGAAGAACCGCCAGCAACCCTGGCAACAGTGCGGCCATGAACATCGTCACGATGTTTGTCTCAACAAGCACGGCATAGATGACCAAAATGACCGACGGCGGTATCAATATCCCCAGCACGCCACCGGCCGCCAGGGACCCCGTCGCAAGCGATGGCGCGTATTTGTAGCGCTCGAGTTCAGGAAGCGCGACTTTTCCCATTGTGGAGGCGGTCGCGAGCGATGATCCGCAGACAGCTCCAAATCCTGCGCATGCCGCGATGGCAGCCATTGCTGTGCCACCCCGCATCCATCCTAGCCACGCATTCGCCGCTCTGAAGAGATCTCGGGAAAGCCCTGTCTTGGTTGCCAATGCGCCCATCAGCACGAACATAGGGACGACTGACAGCTCGTAGATCGAGAACTGACCGTATCCGAGTGTCTTCAGCTGCGAGAGCAGGATACCCGGCCCATTGATCATGGCGGTGCCGATACCGCCGACTAGGATCATCGCATAGGCAATCGGCATTCTGATCGCGATCAAGCCGACGAGCGCCGCCAGCCCCATCAGACCCATCCATATTGGCTCCATCAGGATTCTCCAGAAAGGTCTTCGATGAGCGTGATCGCCGATGCGACGACCAACAACGCCAAGGAAACAAGGATCGGGATGTATGCCCACCAGATCGGGATCTGCAAAATGGTGCTTGCAAGATTGTATGCCTTTTGGTCCAACATTCCGTAAAACATTCGCCAGAGCAAAAGGACGGCAAAAACCTCGGCAACCGCAGACCCCAGCGCCGAAAGCCGCTTTTGCGCAGTTTTGCTGAGTGAGGTGGTGAAAATGTCAGCCGTTACGTTCTGCCGGTTCAACTGACAGTAGGGCAAGAACATGAACGCGGCGGCAGCCACGAGCATCTGTGTCAGTTCGAAATCGCCCGAGAAAGGCTTCCCGAAAAGTCCACCAAGCACATTTGCTACATTGATAACAACGATAGCGGCAAGAAGAAGCCCACCACCTAGTGCCCACCAGTCGATTGCCTTTCGGGCCAAGGACATGCTGCTTCCTCTTGCCTTACCCGGCTTTACATACTGCTCTTGGCAATTGCTGCCCGGGCTTTTTCAACCAGAGCTTGACCATCGATGCCGGCACTGTCGGCCTCACCGATCCAGCGGTCAACCACCGGAGCAAGAACCGCGTCGAACGCGTCGGTTTCCTCCTGCGTCAGCGTGATGTGCGTGTTGCCGGATTTCGTCGCGATTCCAATCCCGAAATCGTCCGATGCGCGCCAGATTTCACCAACCGTCTTGAGCCAGTCTTTGTCCGAGGCTTCACGGAAAGCTGCTTTCACATCGTCGGGAAGACTGTCCCATTTCGCCTTGTTCATCGACACCTGGAAAACCGAAGTTCCGAAACGTTGCCGATCAGCGCCTTCGACCTGGTAGGCCGTTTGCTCCTGGAGTTTTAGTGGCGGGATGATCTCCCAAGGGATCAGGGCACCGTCCACAACGCTTTTGGACAGGGCCTGTGGAAGATCGGGAACCGGCATCGCAATCGAAACCGCCCCCATCGCCTCAATCGCCCAAGAGCCTGTCCGCGAAGGAGTTCTCAGCCGTGCGCCTTCAAGATCGGCCGGGGTGCGGACTTCCTTGTCCACCATTTGAATACCGTTCCCGGCATGGACATGCAGGAACATGACTTCAAGACCGGTATATTCCTCAGCCAGTTCGGCATCGAATAGTTCCCGCATCGCAAGATTGGTTGCGGTCGGGTCGTTCACGAAGACCGTCGGAAGTTCAAACACTTCAGTCCGTGGGAACAGTCCTGGCGTGTAGCCGTTCAGCGTCCACACGATATCAACAACACCGTCCCGCGCCTGCTGCACGAGCTCTGGCGGGCGACCGCCGAGGGTCA
>JAHEHW010000062.1 GCA_024639745.1 Salaquimonas sp.
GCCAATCATTTCGAGCACGTGCTTTGCCTCGATCATTCCAGCGTGATTGACAGCATAGCCATCCATTGCGGATGCTGGGAAGGGCGGCTGCGTGCGTAGTGAGATTAGATCGTCAGCCAGAACACGCCCGTGCGCGGCTTTTAAGGCAACCGTTTCGGCCTCTGACGGTCCGGCTCCGGCAAGAACGAGCTCTATCGCCTTTTTCGCTGGCACCATGCCAGGATGACGTATGCCCGAACCGGCAGCCATCAACTGCCTTTGCGTGTCAATTGGTCGTCAGCGTCAAGTGACCAATGTCCAGATTTGCCGCCCGATTTTTCGGTAACACGGATCTCCGTGATCCGCATACCGCGATCAACGGCCTTGGCCATGTCGTAGATAGTCAGACAGGCAATGCTGCATGCGGTCAAGGCTTCCATTTCCACGCCGGTTTTGCCTGTAAGCCTTGCTTCGGTGCGCACCACAAGCCCGGGTAGGTCAAGGTCCGGCTCAATGTCGACGGCGATCTTATTGAGCGTGAGCGGATGGCATAGCGGGATCAGATCGCTGGTGCGTTTGCCGCCCATGATGCCCGCGATCCGAGCTGCGCCAAGCACATCGCCTTTTTTAGCGTCACCTTTCAGCATCATGTCGAGCGTTTCGGGGTGCATGATCACCCGGCCAGTCGCCACCGCGTACCGGTCGGTTTCCCCTTTTTCGCCGACGTCGACCATATTGGCCTCGCCGGTCTCGGACAGGTGGGAAAGCTTGTCGGTCATGATCAGGCGGCTTTTTGAGGATTGGAGAGTAGGTCGCGGGTCGCTTTTTCCACGTCTTCCTGACGCATAAGGCTTTCGCCAATCAGGAAAGTGCGGATATCGCAGTCGGCCATTCTGACGAGGTCGGCAGGGGTGAATAAACCGCTTTCGGATACGAGTACCTTGTCTGTCGGGACCCTTGCCGCCAGCTCTTCACTGGTCTCGAGCCGGGTTTCGAAGGTTTTCAGATTGCGATTGTTGATGCCGATCAGACGGGAATGGAGACAATCCAGAGCCCGGTCCAATTCCGTTCCGTCATGAACTTCGACGAGCACGTCCATGCCGAGATCGAAAGCCGTCGCCTCGAGTGCTTGTGCTTCATCGTCGGTCACGGCTGCCATGATGATCAGGATGCAATCGGCGCCCCATGCGCGGGCTTCATGAACCTGATAGGGTTCGAACATGAAATCCTTGCGCAGGACGGGCAGGGCGGTCGCATCCCGCGCAGCCATAAGGTATTCGGGCGCGCCCTGAAAAGATGGCGTATCGGTCAGCACGGAAAGACAGGCTGCGCCGCCATTCTCATACGCTTTTGCGAGCGCGGGCGGGTCGAAATCGGCGCGGATCAGACCTTTCGACGGGCTGGCTTTCTTTACCTCTGCGATCAGGGCGTATTGCCCATCGGCTAATTTTGTCTCTAGCGCTTCCAGAAAGCCTCGCGGCGGCTCCTGTTCGCCGGCCTGTCCGGCAAGGGTCTCGAGCGATGTCGTTCGTTTCGCGTGCGCGATCTCTTCGCGTTTATACGCTTCGATTTTCTTGAGGATGTCAGCCATTGCTATGCCGTCCCGCGGTTTGAAACCTCGACGAGGCGTTCGAGCGCAGCTTTGGCCTTGCCCTCGTCGATTGATGCGCGGGCCAATTCCATGCCTTCCATGATATCCGAGGCCTTATCTGCCACAATGAGCGAGCTTGCAGCGTTCATCAGAACCATGTCGCGGTAGGCGGAGGCCTCGCCTTCGAGCAAGGCTGAGAGGGCGCTCGCGTTATAGGCGGCGTCTCCGCCGGCAATCGCGGCTGCGTCCTGCACTTCAAGCCCGAAATCTGCCGGGGTAACGTCGCGCGGCAGGACTTTGCCGTTTTCCAGCACAGCAATCTGCGTCCTTCCGGTTATGGTCATTTCGTCGAAACCGTCGCCATGAACAACCCATACCTTCTCGGAACCAAGATCCCGCAAGACCTTGGCGACGGTGATCAGCCATTTGGGCGAAAACACACCCAAAAGCTGGCGCTTGACACCGGCAGGGTTACAAATCGGACCAAGCAGGTTGAAAATGGTCCGGGTGCCGAGTTCCATTCTTGCGGGACCGACGAAACGCATTGCGGAATGGTGGGCAGGAGCGAACATAAAACCGACTCCAGCTTCCTCGATGCAATCTGTAATCTGCCCTGGTGAAAGTTCCAGATTAACGCCAAGGGCCATCAGAACATCCGCTGCGCCGGATTTCGACGACAAGGCCCTGTTGCCGTGTTTTGCAACCTTAATGCCTGCTCCGGCCACGACAATCGCTGTTGCTGTCGATACGTTCAGCGAACCCTTGGCATCGCCGCCAGTGCCAACGATGTCGATTGCGTCTTCCGGCGCATCTACGGGCAGCATCTTGGCGCGCATTGCCTTGATTGCGCCGACAAATTCCTCTTCGGTTTCGCCGCGCACTCGAAGCGCCATCAGAAATCCGCCGATTTGTGCCGGCGTTGCCTCTTCCGACATCAGAATGGAAAAGGCTTTCTGCGTCTGTTCTGCATCAAGCGTGCCACCGTCGGCTATCCGGGCTATGTATTCCTTAAGGTTACTCACCTTCAAACTCCTGCTGGCGTAACTCTCGAATGACGCTCGCTGTGGCTCTCTGAAACCTTACCGTGCCAACGCCGCCCTTATCGCATCCTGATTGATTTCGACTGTAAGGTCGCCCCGCATCTGGGCAATCATCTGGGTAACCAGGTCGTCGGTGAGAGACGCGTTCAAATTCTGTATCGCATCGGCGGGCAAGTCTTCAGCCTGTTCGTCCGAGATACTGGCTACTTTCATGACAATGCGAGATTGATCTTCCGCGCCATCTGCGACGAAAACAGCGTCCAGAGGTTCCGAAAACCCTGCTTCCACCGCGGCTGATGGCAATTCATTCGTTGTGGAGTCTCGGGTCAGCGCAACGGACTGCTGGGCAATCCGTTGGAGTTCTTCTTCTTCCTTCGGCGGGAATAAATCAGCCAGAACGATGTTGAAGCTTTCACCGCCCGCGATGCGTTCGCGTATGGTTTGCGCGAGACTGCTGACGGCTTCGGAGGTTTGTTCTGCAAGCCAGTCGCTTCTTACTTGCTCAATGACCTCGTCGAATTCCTTTTGGCGTTCCGGCATTACTGCATCTACCTCGAACCAGACAAAGCCCTCGGTGCCGATTTGAAGGGGATCAGTCTCGACACCGGGATCCGTTTCAAACGCTTCGGAGAGCAGATCGCGCGATTGTGGAATATCGGTGATGACATTGCCCTCAGCGTCCCGGGCCTGGCGATCAATCGCGTCGATCACTCTGGGTTTGAGCCCGACAGCACTCGCCGCTTCCGACAAGGAGAGACCGGCGGCGCGCTCGTCTTCCAGCCTGTCATGCGTGTCGTAGATCTCATTTGCAGCCGCTTCGAGCGCCAATGCCTGCCTTATCTCACCCTCGACCTCGGTCAACGGTTTGGTGCTTCCTTCCTGAACATCGGTTACACGGAGAATGACCGTGCCAAAGAGGCCCTTTACAGGATCGCTGGTCGCACCTTCGTCGAGTGAGAATGCCGCATCGGCAACTGCCGGATCGGGGATTTGTGTTTTTGTGAGAGTCCCGAGCGACACATCTTCAAGCGTTTTCCCCTCCTCTTCCACCAGTGCGTCAAATGACATGCCACCTGCCAGCTTGCTAGCGGCAGCGTCGGCGCTGTCTAAATCTGGAAAGACAAGCTGCTGAACGGTCCTGCGCTCAGGTTCGGAGAATTGATCCTTCCGCGCCTCGTAATCTTCCCGGACGGTTGTAGGGTCGACGGCCGCCGGATCGGCGATATCGGATGCTTCGAGCTTGACGATTTTCAGCTTGCGATACTCCGGGGCGATATAATCCGCCTTGTTTTCGTCGTAAAAGCTCTCGAGTGTCGCCTTGCCATCTTCGGTGGCCAGTGGATCAGCAATCGGCCCAATGTCGGCCGGGGTCACGACCGTGTAATCGAACCGGCGCTTTTCACCCTGGTAGGTGGCCAGAAAATCCGCGAAGGCATCCGGCATTTCCGCTGCTTCCGCCGTCGCGGAGATAATTTGCTGGCGAACAGCGACGTTGCGGCGTGTCTCGATATAATGGTCTTCAGGCATGCCGATCGAGTTCAGCACCGCGCGCAGTTGGCTGCGCGAGAATTGGCCGCTCGCATCCTGAAATGCCTCATCGCTGCCAATGATCCCGGCGAGGCGGTCGTCGGACATGCCCAGCCCCATCCGCCGAGCGGTTTCATCCATTACCGCGCCGCTCACCATTTGTGAAAGAACGGTCTGGTCCAGCCCCAGCGCCTGCGCCTGTTCGCGCGTGAGTCGGGTTCCGAATTGCCGAGAAAGCAGGTTCAACTGACGGTCGTAGGCCAACCGGTATTCGAGAAGCCCCACATTGGTCTGACCGACGGTGATTGCCGAATTGCCGACACCCTGAAACATCGAACCGGAAATTCCCCAAACGGCAAAACTGAGCACCAGAAGCGCCAGAAAAATCTTGGCAATCCATCCACCCATGGCGCCGCGCAGCATGCTGAGCATCTTAAACCCTTATCCTAATTTCGCCTTGCCTAATCCTGCGGGAGCCCGCAGTGATGATGTACAGCTTGTCATCGACCGACTGCTATAAAGACTAAGCGGTGGCTACTCAACACTTGCAAAAGCGAAAATCGGCGGATTTTGAGCCGGGTTGAGACCGCGTGGACAATTGTCTTTTGCGCAACGCGTTTATCGCCTTTGGAAAATTCGGTGGCGCCGCCGTTTGTCAGCCGGGCTGGATGTGCTATCGCCGTTGGGAATAGTTGGATTCCACTGAAAACAGAAGGAAGCACCAGAAAGATGACACCCGGAGTAAAGCCGCTGGTGGCGGGAAACTGGAAGATGAATGGCACAAGTGCCGGCCTCGACCAACTTGCAGCTATGGCAAACTATTATACACCGGAATTGCATAAGAGGCTGGACATGCTGGTTTGCGTGCCTGCCACGCTTCTTTTCAGAGCCTCCGAGACGGTAAAAAACGGTCCAATCAAGACCGGAGGGCAAGATTGCCATTGGGAGGCGAGCGGCGCCCATACCGGTGACATTTCGACAGCAATGATATCGGATGCTGGCGGTTCGGCGGTGATTGTCGGTCATTCCGAACGACGCAGTGATCATGGGGAAACCGACCAGGTCGTAAATCGCAAGGTCACAGCGGCGTTGGCGTCCGGTCTGATGACGATTGTCTGTATCGGAGAGATCGAAGAGGAGCGGAAATCGGGCAAGACGCTCGATGTTCTCGGTTCGCAGCTCAGCGGCTCGATCCCGGAAAATCGTGGCGGCGGCGAACTGGTGGTTGCCTATGAACCGGTCTGGGCGATTGGCACAGGATTGACGCCGACCGTAGAGGATGTCCGCGAGGCGCATTCATTTGTTCGTGAGAAAATGGTCGAGCTTATCGGAAACGAAGGGGAACGGACCAGACTGCTTTACGGTGGTTCGGTCAAGCCGGCAAATGCCGGGTCTCTCCTTGGCATCGATAATGTCGATGGGGCGCTTGTTGGCGGCGCCAGCCTGAAAGCGGAGGATTTCCTCGGTATAGCAGCTGCCTATAGAGCGCTCGTTTGACGCAAGTTGGCATAAAGCCGGTAAAACCAGCGGCAACAATGGTGGTTTGAGCCTTGCACTTAAGGTCTCAGGCCTATAGATAGGCCGCAAATACGGGCGCTATTGCAGGCCCAGTCTAATTGTACGGACCAATCCAATGGAAACTGTTCTTATCGTTGTCCACTTGATGGTGGTTGTCGCGCTAGTGATTGTCGTTTTGCTGCAACGCTCGGAAGGCGGGGCGCTTGGCATCGGCGGTGGCGGCGGAGGCGGTTTTATGTCGGCCCGCGGAGCGGCGAATGCGCTTTCGCGCACCACTGCAATTCTGGCTGCCGGATTTTTCGCAACATCGATCGCCCTCGGAATTTACGCCAAGATACAGGAAGACCCAGCTGATATTCTCAATCGAGTGCCGGTTGAAACGGGCGAAGATGCCGGAACCATTCTCGATCAGATTACGCCGGAGGGCGCGGGCGAGTTGCCAAACACGACAGGCGACCAGCCGCAGGTGCCTTCAGGTCAATAACCAAATTCATCGCTTCGATAAGCGCCCGGCTTGATGGCCGGGCGTTTTGTTTTTTGTGCAAAACACTGCTCGACTCAATTTAGCCTTTGCGAATCGATTTTCGGACGGTAGGAAGGTATCCCCATGGCGCGATATGTTTTCATTACCGGCGGCGTGGTCTCCTCACTCGGAAAGGGCATTGCTTCGGCTGCACTTGGAGCGCTCTTGCAGGCGCGCGGATATAGTGTGCGGCTCAAGAAGCTCGACCCCTATCTGAATGTCGATCCCGGGACCATGAGCCCTTATCAGCATGGGGAAGTCTTCGTTACTGATGACGGCGCGGAGACGGATCTCGATCTAGGACACTACGAACGTTTCACAGGACGTTCGGCCAATGGCCGTGACAATATCACGACTGGGCGGATTTATCAGGAAATCATCGAGAAAGAGCGGCGCGGCGATTATCTTGGCGCGACGGTTCAGGTCATTCCGCATGTCACCAACGCAATCAAGGATTTTGTCATCGACGGCAACGATGCCTATGATTTCGTGCTGTGTGAAATCGGCGGCACGGTCGGTGACATTGAAGCCTTGCCGTTCTTCGAGGCCATCCGCCAGTTGGGCAACGATCTGCCGCGCGGCAACGCCGTTTATATGCATCTGACCCTGATGCCGTGGATTGCTGCGGCGGGTGAGTTGAAGACCAAACCGACACAGCATTCGGTAAAGGAGTTGCGGTCGATCGGTATCGCGCCGGATATCTTGCTCGTTCGTGCGGATCGTGCGATTCCGGAAGAGGAGCGGCGAAAGCTGTCTCTGTTCTGCAATGTCAGGCCGTCGGCCGTAATCCAGGCGCTGGACGTCAAGAATATCTACGACATTCCGATGACCTATCATGAAGAAGGTCTCGACGAAGAAATCCTGGCGGCGTTTGGCATAGACCCGGCGCCGAAGCCGCAAATGCAGCGCTGGGAAGAGGTTGCCGACCGGGTTCACAATCCGGAGGGTGAAGTCACGATTGCGATTGTCGGCAAATATACAGGGCTGCTGGACGCCTATAAATCGCTAATGGAAGCACTTCACCACGGCGGCATGGCGAATCGTGTGAAGGTCAATTTCGAGTGGATCGAATCGGAGATTTTCGAGAAAAACGATCCGGGTCCTTATCTCGAAAAAGTGCATGGCATTCTCGTTCCGGGCGGCTTTGGCGAGCGTGGCGCCGAAGGCAAGATCATGGCGGCCAAATATGCCCGGGAGAAACAGATACCCTATTTCGGGATATGTTTCGGGATGCAGATGGCCTGCATCGAGGCGGCCCGCAATCTTTGCGGAATCGAGCACGCGTCTTCGACCGAATTCGGCCAAACGGATGAACCGGTCGTTGGTCTGATGACGGAATGGCTGCGCGGCAATATGCTTGAAAAGCGCCGCGCCTCAGGTGACCTCGGCGGGACGATGCGTCTCGGCGCTTATGAGAACAAGCTAAAAGAAGGCTCGCGTATCTCTGAAATCTACGGCAAGACCGATATTTCCGAGCGCCACCGTCACCGTTATGAAGTCAATATAGACTATAAGGACCGACTTGAGGTCGCCGGGCTGATTTTCGCTGGCATGTCACCCGATGGTGTATTGCCGGAGACGGTGGAATATCCTGAACATCCGTGGTTCATAGGGGTGCAATATCATCCCGAATTGAAATCCCGGCCGTTCGAGCCGCATCCTTTGTTTGCAAGTTTCATCGAAGCCGCGGTCGAGCAGAGCCGATTGGTCTGATGGCCGGAAACCGGCATCAATTCAGCTTTTTCACGGTTGTCTGTTTTGCATTCGAATGATGCGGCGGGTACTCGTCACGCCAGTAGCGAAACAAGTAATGGGCGCGGCGGCGGGTATTATCAAGTTACCTGTTTTAATGACGTCAAACCGACACCGAAGACAACATTTTTGGATGAGAGTGTTCGGGATGGCTGGAAGTTGAAATAGCAGTAATTCCAACAATAACGGCACGT
>JAHEHW010000405.1 GCA_024639745.1 Salaquimonas sp.
AATTCTCGCCGGAGAAGTGTTGGTAAAACGGCCGCCAATCAAAACACCTGTTCATACGGCCCGATACGCCAGCTTCTGAGAAACAGATCTCGGCAATGATGCGCGAGTTGAAACGAAAGCTGTTCTAGCTCTTCCAGTGGGAGTTCGGGATTGTCCTGAACCGGCCCGAGTTTGTTGCCGATTGCGACAATCTGTTGTTCGACCGGGCCGATATCATCTCCGAACGGCGTTTCGACGATGGGGAGAGGTCCCCAGTAAAGCACCCAGAAGCGCTCCCGGGCCTTCTCCCGCATGGCATAATCGCGCGTCGAAGCCAGCACCGCAGCAGTTTCGGAAGCATTGATGCAAAGTTCCATCTGCTGTTCCAGGTAAGGCTTTCTCGCCTCGAAGATAGCGCTTTCCGCCCGCCTCACGCTGTTTCCGAAAACTGAAATTTTACGCCCCATGCTTGCGGGAAGTATCGCCTTGGCTTAGTTAGTCCGCGACCTGACCCATTGCGCGAAGAGCTGACATCAATGACCCTTATCGATACCCGCACGCCCGATCCGAAACGCCTGATCCCCGGTGCCACCGGCGACTGGGAAGTCATCATCGGGTTGGAAGTGCACGCACAAGTGACCTCCAAAGCCAAGCTATTTTCGGGCGCCTCAACGGAGTTCGGGGCCGAGCCGAACGCCAATGTGGCGCTGGTCGATGCAGCGCTGCCGGGCATGCTGCCTGTCATCAACGAGGAGTGCGTTGCCCAGGCGGTGCGTACTGGTCTCGGTTTGAAGGCGCAGATCAACAAGCGCTCCATCTTCGACCGCAAGAATTATTTCTACCCGGATTTGCCGCAGGGCTACCAGATATCGCAATACAAGGACCCGATCGTCGGCGAGGGCAAGATCATCGTCTCCGTCGGCCCGGACAAAAAGGGTCAGTTCGAAGATATCGAGGTTGGCATCGAGCGGCTCCATCTTGAGCAGGACGCCGGCAAATCGATCCACGACATGCACCCGACCATGAGCTATGTCGATTTTAACCGGACCGGCGTGGCGCTGATGGAAATTGTCTCGAAGCCCGACATACGGTCAGCCGATGAGGCCAAGGCCTATATTACCAAACTGCGCACCATCCTGCGTTACCTCGGCACCTGCGACGGCAATATGGAGCAGGGCTCCCTGCGCGCCGATGTGAACGTCTCCGTCCGCAAGCCGGGCGGCGAATTCGGCACACGCTGCGAGATCAAGAACGTCAACTCGATCCGGTTCGTCGGCCAGGCGATCGAATACGAAGCGCGCCGCCAGGTCGCTATCCTGGAAGATGGTGGAGAGATCGTCCAAGAAACGCGGCTCTTCGATCCCAACAAGGGCGAGACGCGCTCCATGCGCTCCAAGGAAGAGGCGCATGATTATCGCTATTTCCCGGACCCGGACCTGCTGCCGCTCGAATTCGACCAGGCCTATATCGACGCGCTTTCAGAAGCGCTGCCGGAACTGCCGGACGAAAAGAAAGAGCGTCTAATCAATTCTCTCGGCCTGACACCCTATGATGCCTCGATCCTCGTCTCGGAAAAGGCGATTGCCGATTATTTCGAGCAGGTGGCTGAGGGCCGTGACGGCAAGGCCGCCGCCAACTGGGTGATCAACAATCTGCTGGGCAAGTTGAACGAAACCGGCCATGGCATTGATGCGACTCCGATTTCTCCCGCGCAGCTTGGGTCGATCATTGATCTTATCAAGAAGGGCGATATCTCGAACACCATCGGCAAGGAGCTCTTCGAGATCGTCTGGAACGAGGGCGGAGACCCTGAGAAGATCGTCGAAGAACGCGGCATGAAACAGGTGACCGATACCGGCGCCATCGAGGCGGCCGTTGACGAGGTGATTGCCGCCAATCCCGATAAGGCCGAACAGGCGAAAGAGAAGCCTAATATGGCCGGCTGGTTCGTTGGCCAGGTCATGAAGGCGACCGGCGGCAAAGCCAACCCGCAGGCGGTCAACCAGTTGGTTCGTCAGAAGCTCGGGATTGAATAAAAGCAGGTGGCATTGCCCGTCTTCATCCGCACGGCTATGAAGGCTGGCCTACCAGCTATCCACGCGCTTTTCGAGGAAAGCTGGCAAAAAACCTACGCGCCGATTTTCGGTGCGGAAAAGGCCGCCGAATTTTTCGTCGAATGGCATGACATGGCCCAACTTGAGGCACGGCTGACCCGGCCTGAAAGCGAATTCGTTCTCGCCGATACGGGAGAGGCGATCACAGGATTCGCCTATGCCGAGCGGGACGGGCAGTCGGCCCATTTGCGCCAGCTCTATGTCGATCCGGAAAGAGTGTGTGAAGGCATCGGCCGCGAACTGCTCACGGAAATTATTCAGTCATTTCCCGAGGCCAGGGCCATCCGCCTGCTGGTGGAACCGGCCAATACCGGCGCTATTGGATTTTACGAGCGCTTTGGTTTCGAACGAACCGGCGAAACCGGCCATTGCGGCGAGGGCGGAAAAGACGTGCCAGCGCTGATCTATGAACTGACGCTTGC
>JAHEHW010000063.1 GCA_024639745.1 Salaquimonas sp.
GTTCGGCTCGACTCACGAATGCCGTTGTCGACCGGGGTGTCCGAATACCCGAGGGTCTGGTGGTTGGCGAAGACCCGGATGAAGACCGGAAGTGGTTCCGGGTATCGGAACAGGGCATTACACTGATTACCCGTGAAATGCTTGATCGCAGGGCCGCCAATTCATGATGCGCATCCTTTCCGTTGCCTCGGAATGCGTTCCTTTTATCAAGACCGGCGGACTTGCCGATGTTGCAGGCGCCCTGCCCCTTGCCCTCGCACCGCTCGATATCGAGATGCGGACCTTGCTCCCTGGCTACCCGCAAGTGCTTGCGGCTATCGGTGATAGCGGAAAAACAGTTCTCGATGTGGGGAACCTATTTGGCGGCAGCGCACGGGTGATCGAGGCCGAAGCGGCTGGTCTGAAGCTCTATGTCTTCGACGCGCCCCATCTCTTCGAACGGGAAGGCGGGCCTTATCTCGACGCACAGAAGCGCGACTGGCCGGATAATCCCGAGCGCTTTGCAGGGCTGTCGCAAATTGCCGCCATGATCGGTGCCGGCAAGGTCGAGAACTGGCGGCCGGATACCTTGCATCTGCATGACTGGCAAGCCGCCCTGACTCCCGTCTATCTGCAGGCGGAGAAGAGCAAAAACAAACCAGCAACGGTCCTAACCATCCACAATATCGCCTTTCAGGGAATTATTGATGCTGGACTGCTTGGGAGGCTGGGGCTGCCGGAATCAGGTTTTACCAAAGACGGCTTCGAGTACTACGGCAAGATAAGTGCACTGAAAGCGGGTATCGTCTTCTCCGACCGCGTCTCCACGGTAAGCCCGACCTATGCGACGGAGTTGCTCAGCGCCGAGTTCGGCATGGGGCTGGAGGGGGTACTTCGGGAGCGCAGTACGGACTTCTCTGGCATTCTCAACGGCATTGATCTGGACGCATGGTCGCCACCATACAAGACCGCGCGCGGCAAGGAGAAATACAAGAAGCACTTGCTTTCAGAGACAGGTCTGCCTTCCAGAGATGGTCCGCTCTTCGTGGTAGTCTCACGCCTGAGCGATCAGAAGGGTCTGGATACGCTGCTCGAGGCGCTGGCGGCGATCTTTCCACATGGCGGGCAAATCGCACTTCTGGGCAGTGGCGATCCGGACCTCGAACGCTCTTGGCGGGCGGCAGGGGAAGTCAATCCCGATATCTCGGTCAGGATCGGCTATGATGAAGACTATGCCAAACGATTGATAACGGGCGGCGATGCAATCCTCGTCCCCTCACGTTTCGAACCCTGCGGGCTGACGCAATTATATGGTCTTCGCTACGGCACCATACCGGTAGTCGCGATGACGGGTGGACTTGCCGATACGATCATCCCCGCCAATCCGGCAGGTTTGGCGCGAGGCGTCGCCACCGGGCTGCAGGTATATCCCAACACCACCGATGCCTGGGCGCGGGCGCTTGAACGGACCTGTCTGCTCTTTAAGCAAAAAGACGAATGGCGCCGGCTTCAGAAAAACGCGATGCAACAGCCCGTTGGCTGGGACGTGTCGGCTGCGGCCTACCGGTCGCTTTACAAAAGCATTGGGAATCCGCGATGAGTGTCATGTCCATGATGAGTGCCGGCAAGCCTTTTCCGATGGGCGCTACGGTTACCGATAGCGGTGTGAACTTTGCCGTTTTTTCCGAACATGCGAGGCGGATGACGGTCAGTCTTTTTTCCGAGAATGGTCAGGAGACCCTGCGCTTCGATTTGCCCGAGCGCGACGGATATGTCTGGCATGGTCATATCGAGGGGATTGGTGGCGGCCAACGCTACGGCCTGCGGGCCCATGGCCTTCACGATCCCCGTCACGGCTACCGTTTCAATTACAACAAGCTTCTGATCGATCCATATGCCCGAAAACTCGATGGCACATTGCAATGGCATGATGCGGTAATGGGCTACACACCCGGCAGTCCGCAGTCGGACCTGTCGCTCGATTTGCGGGACAGCGCCCCCTACACTCCGAAGTGTGTTGTCTGCGAAGATCCGCCAAAGATGGATCCCGAGGCGAAGCCCGGAACGCCGTTGCGCGAGACGATTATCTACGAAGCCCATGTGAAAGGCATGACCGCGAGACATCCGCTCGCGCCTGCCAAAGGCACGTTTTCCGGGCTTGCCAGCGAACCGGTCATCGATCATCTGTTAAATCTCGGGATTACGGCAATCGAGCTTCTGCCCGTCCATGCCTTCATGGATGACCGCTTTCTCATCGAAAAGCAGCTTCGCAATTACTGGGGCTATCAGACCCTGTGTTTTCTCGCACCTGAGCCCCGCTACCTGAGCGATGGCGATATCGGCGAGTTCCGCGAAATGGTCTGGAAATTCCACGAAGCCGGGATCGAGGTGATACTCGATGTTGTTTACAATCATACCTGTGAGGGTAACGAGACTGGCCCAACGCTTAGCTTTCGCGGGCTCGACAATCTCAGCTATTATCGGCTGCAAAAGAATCCGCGCTACTATATCAACGATACCGGCACCGGAAATACCGTGAATATCGAACATCCGATGGTGCTGCGGCTGGTGATGGATAGCCTGCGCTACTGGGTCGAAATCATGGGGGTCGACGGATTTCGCTTCGATCTTTGTTCGACCCTCGGCCGGACCAGCCAGGGATTTGATAGCAATTCGGGTTTCTTCCAGGCCGTCCGACAGGATCCGCTTCTTTCGCAAGTCAAACTGATCGCAGAACCTTGGGATATCGGTCCGGGCGGTTATCAATTGGGCGCCTATCCGCACCCGTTCTGCGAGTGGAACGACCGGTTCCGCGACGGCATAAGGCGGTTCTGGCGCGGCGACGAAGGTATGACGCCAGAACTTGCCAATCGGCTTGTCGGTTCTGCCGATCAATTCGATCATTCCGGGCGTCACGCGACGTCTTCGGTCAATTTCATCGCTGCGCATGACGGGTTCACGCTTGCCGACCTCACCCGCTATTCCCGCAAGCATAATCTCGACAATGGCGAGGCCAACCGCGACGGCCATGACGAGAATTTCTCAGACAATATGGGTGTTGAAGGGCCATCCGAGGAAGCAGAGATCACTGCAAGCCGCGCAAGGCGTCGGCGCAATTTGATGGCAACGCTTCTGCTGTCCCAGGGGACACCGATGATCCTGGCAGGCGATGAAATCGGCAATTCCCAGTCCGGGAATAACAATGCCTATTGCCAGGACAACGAAACCGCGTGGCTTGACTGGGCGCATTCCGATAAGGCTTTTCTCTCATTCACGCAAAAAGCGATTGCCTTCCGGAAAGCACATCCGATCCTAAGTCAGAAACTGTTCCTCCATTCGAAAGAACGCTTTATCGACGGCAAGGAGGATTTGTTCTGGTGGAGGGTCGACGGCGAACCGATGACCCATCAAGACTGGGTCGATCCGGAACTTGATTTTCTGGCCGCCGAATTGCGTACGGCTTCGGGCACGCCACGTTACCACGCGTTCGAATATGCCATTCTTCTCGTTTTCAATGGCGGCACCGAGAAAGAATACACGCTGCCTGAATGCCCACTAGGTCAGGCATGGGTCTGCCGGCTTAATACCGCAAAGGACGAGGACCCCTCAGATACGGCGATGAACGGTTCACTGATCGTTCCGGAACATAGTGTACTCGCACTGACGCTGGAGGTTGCCAGTGAGTGAAGCGCTCATGCGTCTGGCGATCGAGGCCGGTGTCGTCGACAGTTACATCGACACCACCGGCGTGCGCCACGAGACCCATCCGGAAACCGCGCGGCAGTGCCTGACCGCAATGGGGTTCGCTGTCGCCAGCGATCCTGAGATCGCCGACAGTCTCGACAATCTCTACTCTGCCGAGGGATCTAGGTGGCTGGCTCGATGGGTGTCCTTCGAGAGTGGTAGTAGTGCCATAATACCAGTCCCGGATGACGTCGAATGGCAGCTGGTCTTCGAAGATGGCGGGGTCAGTTCTGGAAGGGGCACGGTGAAGGTCGAGCATTGGCCATTAGGTTTGCATCACCTGCATGCAGGAGAAGATCGTTGCGCGGTCATTTCGGCTCCCGGAACCCTAGCGCTGCCTGAAAGGGGCTGGGGGGTAAACCTCCCGCTTCCGGGGCTATGGCGAGAAGGCCAGGCCGCTATTGGCAGCTATGCCGATCTGGAATGTGCGGCCCTCACTCTTGCGGAGTATGGCGCCAGATTTGCCGGGTGCAATCCGATTCATGCGGGGTTCCCAACCGATGCGAGCGCATTTAGCCCCTATTCGCCTTCGCATCGCAGGCGCATCAATGTCCTGCATATCGCGACCGACATATTGGAGATGCCGTTTCCATCCGATCAAGGCTCAAGCCTGATCGATTACGAGCGCCTGATCCCACAAAAGCTTAAAGAATTGCGGAAAAAATTCGAACGTTTTGAAACTGCGGGAGAATCCGAAAGCTTTCTCGATTATGTAGCGCAGGAAGGCATTGCGCTGGAGGAATTCGCAATCCATCAGGCCCTCTCGGAACGTCTCGGCCCCTACTGGTCCGACTGGCCGCTTGCCGAACAATTCCCCTCACCGCAGGTGATGGAAACGGCGAAGCACGAGCTTTCCCATGAAATTCGGTTTTATGCTTGGCTGCAATTCGAGGCCGAACGCCAATTACAGCAGGCGCATGACAAGCTCTTGGAAAAGGGCATGCGCCACGGTCTTTATCTCGATCTGGCCGTCGGCACGCATCCGCATGGTGCGGAAACCTGGGGTGATCGCCATCTCTTCGGGCAAGGCATTTCCCTTGGCGCGCCACCGGATCCGCTCGGACCGGACGGACAGCGCTGGGGTCTTTCGCCTTTCAATCCCCGTGCCCTGATCCAAGACGGATTCAGGTCTTTCGCCGAAACCCTGAGACGGCAATTGCGTTTCGCTGGCTTGCTGCGTATCGATCACGTTCTCGGATTCGAAAGAGCGTTCTGGGTGCCGGACGATCCTTCGCTTCCAGGTACCTATGTAACCATGCCCGTCGAAGCGCTTCTGGCGGTCGCACGGCTTGAAGCTGCGAGAGCCGGAGCCATCATTATCGGAGAGGATCTCGGTAATATCCCGCCGGGGCTTCAGGCAAAGCTGTCACATTCCGGAATTCTCGGCTGCAGGCTGGCGATGTTCGAACAGGAATTCGACGGCAGCTTCAAGGAACCCTGCACTTATGATGAAGCGACTATCGCATCCTTCTCGACTCACGACCTACCCACCTGGCGGGGCTGGCGCGCCGGCCTCGATATCAAGACACGGGCCAGTCTTTTTGCATTGGACGATGCCGGATTGGCGGCGTCAATGAGAGAACGTTCAGCTACCGTCCGAAGACTTGAAACTGCAATCGGCGCATCGGATGACAATCCCGAACCGATGCATTGTTATCTGGCAAAAACGGCTTCACGACTGGCCATGGTGCAGGTGGAGGATATATTGGAAATGGAGCGACAAGCCAATCTTCCGGGGACAATCCACGAGTATCCGAATTGGCGCCAACGGCTTGCGGTGCCCGTCACCGCGCTGAAATCCGATCCGCGGCTGAAGAAAACTGCAGATATCATGAAAGAAGAAGGGCGCTGAATACAATATGACAATCCACACCATCCATACCAAGCCCATTGACGGCCAGAAGCCGGGAACCTCGGGACTTCGGAAGAAAACCCACGTTTTCATGGAACCGCATTATCTGGAGAATTTCGTTCAATCGATATTCGACGGGATCGGCGGGGTCAATGGTAAAATCTTCGTGCTTGGCGGCGATGGAAGATATTTCAATGACCGCGCGGTCCAAGTGATCCTTCGAATGGCGGCGGCTAATGGTGCTAAACGAATGATCGTTGGGCGCGACGGCCTTCTCTCGACACCGGCAGCGTCCAATCTAATCCGCAAGCGCAAAACCGATGGCGGGATCGTGCTTTCCGCCAGTCACAATCCCGGCGGCCCCGAAGAGGATTTCGGGATCAAGTTCAATGTTCCCAATGGTGGCCCTGCGCCCGAGGCGATCACATCCGCGATCTACGAGGCGAGCGGATCGATATCGGAATACCGGATAGCGATAACCGGCGACGTGGATATTTCGTGCCTCGGCAAATCAAAACTGCTCGACATGGAGATCGAGGTTATCGATCCGGTTGAAGACTATGTTGCATTAATGGAAGAGCTTTACGATTTTGACGCGCTGCGTGCGCTTTTCGCGAACGGCTTTACGATGCGTTTCGATGCCCTTCACGCGATTACCGGCCCCTATGCCAAGGCGATCTTCGAAGACGCCTTGGGCGCGCCTGACGGCACGGTGTTGAATGCCGTTCCACTTCCCGATTTCGGCGGCGGCCATCCTGATCCAAACCCGATCTGGGCCAAATCTCTCGTCGACGAGATGATGTCAGGGGATGCTCCCGAATTCGGCGCCGCTTCCGACGGCGATGGCGACCGCAATATGATTCTCGGCCGAGGAGTATATGTGACCCCCTCCGACAGCGTCGCCGTAATCGCGGCTAATACGGATCTGGTCAAGAGCTACAAGGGTCGCGTAAAGGGTTTCGCTCGCTCAATGCCGACCTCCGCTGCGCTGGACCGCGTGGCCGAGGCCCAAAACTTCGATTGCTACGAGACGCCTACGGGGTGGAAATTCTTCGGCAATCTGCTCGACAGTGACCGGGCTCAGATTTGCGGCGAGGAGAGTGCCGGCACCGGTTCGGACCATGTGCGCGAAAAGGACGGCTTGTGGGCGGTCCTGTTCTGGCTGTCGATCCTGGCCGCCAAGCGGCAGTCGGTCAGCGATGTGATGCAGGAGCATTGGCGCAAGTACGGCCGGAATTATTATTCGCGTCACGATTACGAGGGAATCGACAGCGAAGCGGCGAACGGATTAATGGGGGCTCTTACCGACAAACTCGCCGAATTACCGGGCACGGAGTATTCAGGCCGCAAAATCACCGCTGCCGATGAATTTGCCTATGACGACCCTGTCGATGGCTCCCGCGCCGAAAGCCAGGGCATTCGCGTCTTTTTCGACGGTGGGGGACGCGTCGTTTTTCGCCTGTCCGGTACCGGCACATCGGGCGCGACCCTGCGCGTCTATATCGAAGATTTCGAAAGCGATCCCTCCAAACACGATCGCGAGCCACAGGAGGCGCTTGCCGGCCTGATCGAGGCGGCTGACTCAATCGCCGAAATTTCCAAACGAATCGGACGCAACGAACCGGATATAAGAACCTGATTTAATAAAGGAGACTAAATGCCTCTCACCGAACGGATTTCCGCCAATCGCGAACGCACGCAGGCGCTCGCGGAGGAATGCCGCAGGCTGAGCAATACTTCCGAGACGGCCTTCAAGGCACAGCAGGGAATCTCCCGCTGGCTGGGAGGCTCCCTTGAGAATGGTACGGCAATCTTCGGCTTCTGGGCGCCGGAACTGCTTGATCAACGCGTGCCTGATGGTGATGTTTTTCTCGAAATTCTATCACCGACCGAACCGCTCGATCTGACGCGTTCGCATCAGAACGTGACCTTCGAGCGTATATTGCTTCCTGTCGCCCGTTACGAGGCGCACTGCTTTGCTGCGGTCGAAGGCATGCGCGCAGGTACCCGTGAAAAGGTTGGCGATTTCTACGCTCTTGTCTGGCGCGACGGCGAAAGCAATTGGCGCCGCATCCTCGATCCGTTGGCCTCTTCCCTTCCCTTCGGCGCATTCGCTCCGGCGGAGCTTTATGATCGTCAATCCATGCACCGTGACAGAAAGGACGCCTGGTTCTTCGCCGGCTTGAAAAAAGACGAGCCGCACAAGTTCGGACCGCCAGCCAATATTCTTCAGCTTCACGTGCCGACCGCTACGGCAGGAGGGACGCTGGCTAGCCTGACACGCCATTATGAAAGGCTGGCGGAACGGGTCAAAAGTGGCATGACGCTTGAACCGACCGATCAGCTTTTCCTGGGCTATGACGCCGTACAGCTCCTGCCGGTGGAGCCAACCACGGTATTCGAAGCCGGACCGCATTTCTGGCAGGAAGAGCAAGGACAAAGCCTGGAAGAAGCGCTGCAAAACGGAGACGGCGATACAGTCGAAGTCACGCTCACAAGACCCAACACCACGAATTGGGGCTATGACGTCGTCATTTCCGGCATG
>JAHEHW010000406.1 GCA_024639745.1 Salaquimonas sp.
CGATGATTTCGAGTTCCATCCCGGTAGAACTATGCACTCGTTCGAGAAATTCGCGGCCATTGACAGCCTGCCGGCAAGCCTCTGTCGCGATCAGCCGGCTGCTTCTTATCTGGTGAGCGTTAAGCTTGTCCGCGCAAAGTTTCAGCGCTTCCACAGCCCTGTCCATCGCCTGCTCGGACAATTCACCGGTATGGCTCAGTCCCTCTCCAAGCCGAACGATCCGCGAAAATCCATCGACGACGCGAAATCGCCCGCGTTGCTGCGGTACGGCGACGAGCAGCCGGCAATTATTGGTGCCAAGGTCCAAGGCCGCATAAAGACCCTGCTGGCCGACGATCCGTTTTGACTTGGGAACGAACCGCGAAACGCCCTTCGCACCATTCGGCGCCTCCGGTTTTGGCGTGCTATCCGGGGGAGGGTCGAAAACAGCCTGTGGCTTTGGCTGAACCGGCGGACGCACACCACGCAAGACGGGTTTCGCATTGCGTCTGCGTCCGCCTTTCCCGCGCCGTTTTCGAAAACGAGCCGACTTATTGCCAGCCGCGCCTTCACCCGCGCTGGCATCAAAAGCCGGTTCATCGCGATAATTTTCAGCCTTTGCGGCTCCGGATGCACCGTCTGTCAGGCGCTGAGCTTCGCTCGTTTGGCGATCAGGTTTCCTGCGTCGTTTACCCGAACGTTGATGACCGCGTCCCGTCCCCCTTCCGGACCCGTCCGAAGGATTGCTCCCGTCTTCCTCCGCGAGCCGGCCCGAAGCCTGGCTTGCATGATGGGGTTTTTCCTCGTGTCGTCCCCGGATTGCGGGTTGATCGGCGTTTGCGGTTTTCTCATCAGCACTTTGACGGTTTTCCTCCGGCTCCCGCTGCCGCTTCTTGCGACCGCGAAACCTCGTCAAACCTTTTTCCTCTCGTTCCATCGGCAATGCCGACGGGTCTTATCTTGCGTTAAGCTGAAAATAGCATTTGTCATGCCAACCGCCAAGAAGGAAACGCAGGATTCATCTTTCGCATGATTTTGAAACCATCGCGACCTAGGGATTCCGCAGTTGCAAATCGTTTGGATTATCCTTATACCGGCACCGGCTTCGGACGCGGAGCGTCCATACAGTTCCAATCCTGGGGATTAGTTTAACGGTAGAACAGCGGACTCTGACTCCGTCAGTCCTGGTTCGAATCCAGGATCCCCAGCCAGCATATAAGTACTTGTTTTATATACATTTTTTGACTTTTTTTCGTCGCGAGAAATCAAACCTTTGCGCGCCTTAGTGGCTTCTAGAGACCCCAATTTCATTGGGAAATCTCGACCATTTCAGCAAAAGTCTCTGTCGCCAAATTTCGGACTGACAGTTTGCAGAAAGAGCATCCGTGCTGCATCGCAAAATGTTCGTCTGTAACCACTGAAACTGGAAATCAGAGACTGAAATGACTGGGTGCTAGGCAGCCAGTCGAGTTCGTTATCATCGTCTCCCAGCCAGCCAGTCCTTGATTTATCAAGCTAGCGAAGTTTGCAGCAAGTTCTTTCTATAATTCAAAGGCTTGTGTAACGGCGAGTCTGCAGAGACGCTACTCTATCCCCGTAAAAGGCGAATTTTCTCGGAAAGTCTCTGTTGGCAATTTCGGGACTGACAGTTTGCGCGAATAGGATAGTAAAAAGGATCACCAAAAGGCAGCCAAAAGCCTGGTTTTAGATGGGATAAGGTTTCAGAGCTTGGCGACGATATTTCGCTGGGTTTGCCAATCTGACGGAAGCGGATATTTGCCAAGCCATTTCGCAGTCAGCGCCACTGGCTGTGTTCCCTGAAGAATGGATTTGAGGATATCGGGAGCCAGGAAAGCCAGGTCGATCACCTGTAGGATTCGCCTTTTGGAAAGGTTCTCCGAGGCTGCGATTTCCTCAAAGGTCTGACCCTTTTTGATGGCGTCATAATACTGATTCGCTTTCGCGATGCTGCGGATCAGGACGGGATCAAGCTCCGGTTGGCATTGATCGCCGATAACCAGTTTCGTCTCGACACCACGCTTGCGATGTTGGAATGGAGCACTGAAGCGAAGTGTATCATCATTCAATATTGTCGGATCGAGACTGAACCGATCGGCAATTGCGTCGCGGTCCATTTCGATATTGATCTTCCCGGGTGTGACGGTCACCTGGTCGATGCAATCGAGAAGAATGCGGTTTCGAGCGGCACGGGTTTCGGCTCCCAGTTGCTTGAGCATTTGCTGCAACCGGTTGATGTCATCGATGGAGGCATCAACAAGCAACTTGCCAGCATAACCTTCCTGAAGACGGTACAGAACGACTGCTTCAATTTGGCTTTCAAGCTTTGCGGCAGGCAGGCGCCAGCCGCCTGATCCCGCTTTGCTTTCCTCTCTCCTGATCGGATCAACTATCACTGCCAACGTAAGTAAGGGCGTGCGTGGCCGATGATGCCAGCATTGCCGCAGCCGCTTTCAGGATCGATCGACGGTTCTGTTGAAGTTCAGACATAAAAAAAACCCTCCGGT